>NZ_JBHUDX010000020.1:0-120986 GCF_042678285.1 Streptomyces caeni | reverse complement strand
CGAAGTCGGCCTCGAAGATGGGTTCCAGCACCAGTTTCAGCGCCGCCTGGACGACCCGGTCGGCAAGCGCGGGAATGCCGAGCTTGCGGACCTTTCCCGACCCGCCCGGCTTGGGAATCTTCCTCTCCCGCACCGGCAGCGGCCGAAACGAACCGTCCTTCAGAGCGGTCCGCAGGTCGTCCAGGAAGCCAGGGACCCCGATCCACTCCTCGACCCCGACGACCGTCAGGCCGTCGACACCGGGAGTGTTGGCCCCCTGGTTGCCCGCGACCCGGTCGAACGCCATGACCAGCGTGGCCGGGTCATACACGAAGTTGAACAAGTCATCGAACCGGCGGCCCGGATCGGCCGCCGCCCAACGGTGAAGCTTGGTCTGCATCCCCGATACCCTCGACCACGACCCGGCAGGTCCCGGACGCGGAGCGCCGCCATTCGGCGGTGCGTCTTCCGGCATTACAGTCTCCAGTCCTTCTCGAAACCGCTGCCGCCCTTCCCCATGCGCGCGGGCTTTCCCCGGCTCGGAGTACTACGGCGGCTCCGCCCCGCCCCAAGCCGATCGGCGGTCGGTGAGCCCAGCCCCGAACCCCACGCTGGACGCGCGGGCACCGGGCAGACCCGGGACGGTTCCCGTGTTCACAGTGATTCGCTCGTCGAAGTAGGAGCCCGACTATGCCCCTGCGGCATCGCTGCGAGTACGCCGCAGACCTTCCTCGCAGCCTCCCTGGCAGCTCATGCCCACCGCCTCAGGAGTTCCCCGCCCACACACTCGACGGGTGCGCACCGCTCCCGGCCCAGATCCACCAGGTTCGAGCCGGTGCCTAATCAAGGGGATGTCACACGCCGGTTCCTCGCGTACTCCTCTCCGTCCCGCTAGCCGGACCCGCACCATCTGGCAGCACTGGCACGTCCCGGCGTTGTCAGGGCTGCTCCCACCCTCCCCGGCACCACCCGGATCAGGCTGCCCTCAGCTCCACCGTCCCGCTGCGACGAGATCAGCGGTGAAGGTCTCTCACCTCCACTCGAACCACTGCGCCTCACGGCGCACCCACGGCCTACGGCATTCGACCGCGACCCTACTCCTGGAACAGGGCGTCGACCTCGTCGTCATCAAGGAGCTGTTGGGCCACGCCCACATCGGCGTCACCGCCGGCGTCTACGCCCACGTGAGGCTCCGTCTCCAACGCCAAGCCATCGACACCCTCGGCAACGCCCTCAGCGGCCAGGACGACGACCCCGGCGACCCACCCGTCGCAGTTGTCGTGCGCTGACGTTGCCGTCAGCGTTGCCGTCAAACCGCTGAGGAGCCCCACCGAATCCCGCTTCGGTGGGGCTCCTCGCATGCAGCCGACCCTCAGGTCGATATCGGCCAGCGGACTACGTAGATTCGCCTTCGCTGACCGGGCGCAGTACAGATCTCAAACTGTCGATTGCAGCCTGAGCCTCTTCCCTCTCGCCAGCGTCAACCCAGCTCCTCCAGAACCAGCCGTCTGCAGGCAATGTCACTTCCAGCGCCTGAATCGCAGACGAGGCGAGGGCAGGCGTAATCGGCTTCGCCAGCCATTCCGTAATGCTCGGGTATTCCTCGTTCCAGGCCAATGCGCGCCCGGCCGGAATATTGGCCGCAACCACAGCGGCAGCAGCCATTACTTCCTCAGGCAGCACAGAGGAATTGGACCCACCCCCCGCCCCGATGGCAGAACGGAAGGTTTTCTCGACGACTGTCAGCCGCTGCGATACAGACTGTTCTTCCAGCTCATCGAGGTAGTCCTCAGCCGTGTCGCTGTCGAGCGGGCCTGATCCCCAGGTTCCCATCACAAACTCCCGTCGAGACTTACGGCAGGTACCCGCCGAATGGGACTTGAATCTCTGGATCTCTCCGGTTCAAGAGAGTCCAGCCTCTCTCCTTTACCCCTTCCATCATTGTCTGTTCCATGCGGCGAATCGCTACCCCATCTGTACCGCGCGGCAGAGTGAAGTACGTGACGTTGACCACGTCGTCTGCTGTATATCCGGCCTTGCGTACCGCATGCTTGGACCGCATCGATTTATTAACGCGCTCCCTGATGCTTGTGGTGGAGCTTCCTACGTACTTCGTCCCGTCATTCAGGTGAATGGTGTAGATACCCGGCTCGGTCGGCACGTCGAATTTTGTTCCGGGCAGCGTCCCGGGCGCGCAATTCGCATTGTGAACCAGGACCGGCGTCTCGCCTGCCAGCACATAGTACGTGTGCTACGCGGCGCCCCTCTACCTGCTTATTCGCAGGTCAGCGCGTGATTTGCGTTCCGCTGGTGTCCGTGGTTGTGCAGGGGAATCCGTGGGTGTTGCCGTCACTACTGCCGTCAGAAGTCGGACGGCTGGCACTGGTGCCATTCCTCGGCCTGCCGGTCACCGCGGCGTTTGTCGTGCCACCGTGTACGCCGTTGGGCCGGTAAGCCCTGTCCCTGTGCCGTCGTGCATGTCCAGGACCTCAAAGCCGGCGCCCTCCGCGTAGCGTTCCAGTTCGCGGGGGAACAGGACGCGCCTGCGGATCTCGTCTCGGGCCTCGTCGCCGGAGGGGAGCGCCCATTGCCGGTGCATGGTGTTGATCTGGGTCCGCAGGTCCCACGTGTGGCGAATGGTGACGGTCGCGGGTCCCATCGGGGTGTCGACCGTGGCGGTGGTCGGCTCGGTCCGGGTGATCGGGGCGACGGGGGAACACAGCACGAGCAGCGCTGCCGGCTGGGCGTGGGCGGCGAAGGTGGCGAAGACCTGGCTGATGTCGTTGTTGTCGTGGACGTAGGCGAGGCTGTTGCCCATGCAGGTCACCACGTCCATGCGCGTGCCGAGTCGTGCGGTGCGCATGTCGCCGGTGCGGATGTCCAGTTCCGGCCGGGCCTGGTGGGCGTAGTCGACCATGCCGGCCTGGAGGTCAACACCGATGCACTCGTATCGCTTGGCGAGGATCTCCAGGTCGCGTCCGGTACCGCATCCGAAGTCGACCAGGTTCCGGGCGTCCGGCTGGTGCAGATCGATCAGGGTCTGGCACATTCCGGCGCTCGTGCTGTCGGACTGGACCACGTCGTAGAGTGCCGGATCGCGATACAGCAGGTTGGTGGCTTCCACGTGCTCGGCTTTCGTGTCGGGGCTGTTCACATGAGGCTTCGCAGTCCGACCTCCAAGGCGAGCACATCGCACAGCAGGTCGGGGACGACCGGCGCGGAGTCGGCGTTCCTCCGTGCCTTGGCGAGAGCCTTGCCGTCAACGTAGCCGAGGTCCACCAGGATGGACTCCTTCAGCATGTCGTCCAGAACGGGCAGCCCGTACGACCGCAGTCCCTTCTCCAGAACGGCCAGGAAGTTCTCCGGTTCGGCCGGCGCAGCCACCCACTCAGGCAGCCCGGCCCGCCGGATCTGCTCGCGGAACAGCGCCTTGCCGCGCTTGTGCTCGTGCGGTAGCTGCTCCATGAACCGCACGATCCGCGGATGCGCGAGCGGGCTCACTGGCCAGATTCCGGCCCGGAGGAAGCCGGGGTTGTGCATCCCGAACGCCATCAGGGTCGGTACGGGCAGTACCGGGATGGGAGCCAAGTGCTCGTTGACTTCAGCCAGCGCTCGAACTGCTTTGTCGCCGAGCCACGGCACGGGTTTCGGCGTCGGCAGTTCGGCCTGTGTCCTGGAGTGGTGGGCGTTGATCTCGTCGCCGCCGCTGCCGGTGAACATGACCTCGCACCGCCGGGCGGCTGCCTGCTCGCGCACAACGTCGAACGCCTCCTGGTAGAAGGCTCCCGCCGGGTCGTGCGGCTTACGCAGAGCGCGTACGCCTCCAGCGCAGAAGGGTGGGTGCTGCATGGCGGGAGTGGCCGTGTCCCGGAAGCCGCAGTGCTCCACAAGGGCTCGGCGCCGCTCGTCCTGTTGCCTGCCAGTGCTTCCTCCCGCCAGCAGGCCGAAGCTGTACACATCGGGGAAGCGGGCGGCCTTCACGGCCAGGGCGACGTTCCCGGAGTCCGCGCCGCCGGACAATTCGACGCCTACGCATCCGGTTGCCGTCGGCGCCTGGCGGATCACGTCGGTCAGCAATTCGTCCAGAGTCACGAGGGGATCAACGCCGGGCCGCAGCGTACGTGGCTCAAGTACGTGTTCGGCGGGGTCGGGGTAGTGGATGCTGAGTCCCGAAGGGGTGAACGTGGCCGCTGCCCGTTCGGTGATGCGGTAGACGCCTTGGAAGAGCGTCTCGGACGTGTAGCGGTGCTGCCTCGTCAGCGTGCGGGCGACGACACGCGCCACCAGACGGTCGGCCCGCAGATGCGGTCGCAGCAGTGTCAGGTCCCACGAAGCGTGCAGTTCGCCGGCCTTCTTTGTCAGATAGAGCGGGGCTGTACCGAAGACACCCGCTGCCAGGCGGGCCTGTCCGGGCTCCATGGTGAGTTCGACGAAGTCGGCGTCGTCCCGCTTGCACTCCTTCACGCGGACCCGTACGCGCGGCACTTGGTCGTCGTTGACCTCCATGACGAGAGTGGACACGTTCGCGGGCTCGATCCAGCTCTCGCCGTTGATCCAACGGCCGCCCTGTGATCTCCACTTGGGCGCCTGGAGATCGGCCAGGCGCAGACGCATCGACAGCATGTCGTCCCTTTCCGATGTCGTGCGGCGGGGCGGGGCCGCGTACGGCCCCGCGCCGCCTGGCGTCAGCCCTGGATCACTTGCTGCAGTGGTCGCCGTTGTTGTCGCCACCGCCCGGCATCTTGTCGAGCAGCGCGGCCTCGACGGCCGGGACTCCGATGATCAGGTCGCCGGTGAACAGCTCGTCCACGTTCATCGTTTTCTCCCTTACGGTTTTCAGTGGACTCCGCGGCGGATGCTGCGGAGTTGGACCCGTCCGGCTGCCGGACCCTTGCGAAGAAGGCAGCCGGACGGGGTGCCCACCGCTTCCGACGGCGGGCCCTCCCTCATCACAGGTGGGGAGCCTGGATACGTGACGGGGAGGAGTCAGGCGGGGGTGGATGCGGCGGCGACGCCCAGGACGAAACCGACCGATCCCGAGATGGTGATGATCAGGAGCGGTCCGGCGTAGCGGCCGACGACTGCGGCCAACCGATTCACAGCCGCTCTCCACGGCTGCGCTCGTTGACCTCGCGTACTGCGGCGCTCAGCCTCGCTGCCCCGTCCTCAGGCGTGACACTGCGGTGCTGCGGGCAGAGACACGGCGAGAATCGATTCGAACCCGGCGGCAGGTCCGCGCCCTCGTAGGTGTCGATCCTCAACACTCCGTCCATGCCCCGCTCCTCGGTCATACGGGCCAGGCGGGCCCGCGCTTCGCTTCTCATCCCTCAGCCCCTCAGACGACGGCTGCGGCGAGGACTCGCCGTTCCCTGCTGCCTCTACGCAACCGCACGACCACGCTCAGCGGTACCGTTGCCGCAGCGTCAGGACTTGAAAGCCCTGAAAGTTCGCAAGGGCACGGGGAGTTGAGGGCATGGCTAAGCGTGAACCGAACGCGGCGCTCGGGCGCATGCTCTCCGAGAGCCGTTGGACTCACCGCCAGTTCGCGCGGGCGGTGAACCGCGTCGGTACGGAGACCGGAATCCCTCTGCGCTACGACGAGTCGGCGGTGAGCCACTGGCTGGGCGGCACCGTACCTCGGGGTGCGGTGCGCGGATGCATCCTCGAAGCTCTCTCCCGCCGCCTCGGCCGCCCCGTCACCCATGCCGAGGCCGGGCTGCCCGTTCCACGCGATCGCTCCCCCGCGGCTGCGGATACCGTGGAAGGAGTGATCGACCTGGGGAGGCTGGATATGGACCCGTCCCGCCGCAGCGTCCTGGGTGCCGGCCTGTTCTCCGTGGCCGTCACCATTCCCGGCTGGCCTGATGTAGTCGGGCGTGCCGATGCCATTCAGTCCGGCCGCACGAGCCGCATCGGCATGAACGAAGTGGACATGGTCATCGCCATGACCGAGCGTGTTTCGGAGCTGGACGACGAGTTCGGTGGCCGTCACGCACGCCCCATGGCGGCCTCGTTCATGGTCAACACCGTGGCCTCCTACCTGCGCGCCGACGCACCCGAGGACGTACGAAAGGCGATGCTGTCCGCCGCCTCGGACCTGCTGTACCTGACCGGCTACATGGCCGTGGACGAAGGTCTGCACGGTCTCGCGCAGCGCTACTACGTCAAGGCTCTGGAGCTGGCGGGCGCGGCCGAGGACCATCTGACGTACTGCACCACCCTGCGGGGCATGAGCGTCCAGGCAGTTGACCTCCGCCACGGGGCGAAGGCCATGGAGCTGGCCGACGCCGCTGCCGCCGCCTCCCCGAAGGCCGGTCCTCGGATGCTGGCCTTCCTCGTCGGCCAGCAGGCGCACGCCGCCGCGCAGACCGGCGACCGTACGGGTGCGCTGCGCTACATCCGGGAGGCCGAGGCTGCCATGGACCGTGCTGAGTCACGCGGCAAGGCGTTCGGCTCGTATGACCCCTCTTCGCTCAACTACCACGTCAGCCAGGTGCGTTACGAACTCGGTGACAAGGCAGGAGCCGTCGAAGCCATGCAACAAGCGGACCGGCTCCGCCCCAGCGTGTACCAGCGCACACGAGTACACCGTCGTGGCCTGTTGGCAGAGCGGCAGTTGGAGCTCGGCCATCTGGAAGCGGCGTGTGCCACCTGGCACCAGGCCCTCGACGACTACCCCAAGGTGCAGTCCGGCCGTGCCGACGAACGCGTGAAGGCGATGTTCGGTCTCTTGCGCCCTCATCTGAAGAGCGCGACGGCGCTCGACTTGTACGACCGAGCGCGGACGCTCGCGCCACCGTCGCTGGTCGCCTGATCTCCGTCGCACCTTCAAGCTCGGCCACAGAAAGTCAGCCACGACGGCGGGTGCGCCGAGAGATCACCCGCCACGTGAGTCTCCAGCAACCCCGCACCGGCCTCAGCCACGCCTCTTCCTTCCGTCACGGCATCCGCCCCGCTCCGGCCTGGCCACTCGGCAGCGGGCTGGGCTGCTCGATCTGTGCCCTCGCCTGTGACCGCACGCCGACGACGCGCGGCTTTCGGCTGCCGCGGCCTGACGAGGTGCCGTGCGGCGTTCGGCGGAGTCAGCCTGCGGCGCCGCTACAGGCCGATGCGGTTACTTCCGGGATCGGGGTCGGCTCGCTTGCCTGCTGCGCGCCGAGTGGCCGGTGGGCGTTGCCAGCGGGGCGGCAGACAGGAGCGGGCAGCGGTCACCGGCCGCCGGCGCGCGGCGGCCCGCGCAAGCGGGACGCCCTTCTTGATCAAGTAAAGAAACTCTGAACAGCTCATCCGCTGGTCAAGTGTCCGGTCCCGGTAGATGCTTGACAGTTCGGTCCCAGCTGATGGTTGACAGTGGCCGTGTTCGGCTTTTCTGTGCGCGTCGTTGAGGCGTGTGTGGGGAGGCCGGGATTGGCGCTGGTGGAGTTGTCGGTTGTCGAGCAGAGATACCGGGCTGTGCTTGCGGTGCTGGGGGGTGCGACGGTGACGGAGGTCGCCGCGTCGCTCGGGGTGTCCAGGCAGACGGTGAGCGGGTGGAAGTCCCGCTATGACGTCTCGGGTCTGGCTGGGCTGGCGGACCGGTCGCGTAGGCCGGCGTCGTGTCCGCATCAGGTTGCTGCCGAGGTCGAAGCGGCGGTGTGTGAGCTGCGGCGTAAGCACCCGAGGTGGGGTCCGCGGCGGATCGCGTTCGTGCTCGGGCGGTCGGGGACCGTAACGCCGGTGCCGTCGCGGATGACCGTCTATCGGATCCTGGTCCGCCATGGGCTGGTCGAGCCGGGGGTTCGGCGCCGGAAGCGGTCGGATTACAAGCGCTGGCAGCGGGACCGTCCGATGCAGTTGTGGCAGTTGGACATCGTCGGCGGCGTGATGCTCGTCGACCCGGTGACCGGGGAGCTGACCGAAGCCAAGGTCGTGACGGGGGTGGACGACCATTCCCGGTACTGCGTGATCGCGTCGGTGGTCGAGCGGGCGACCGGGCGGGCGGTCTGCTCGGCGTTCGCCCGGGCCTTGCAGAGGTTCGGGGTGCCGGAGGAGGTGCTGACCGACAACGGCAAGCAGTTCACCGACCGGTTCGGGCATGGAGGCGAGGTGCTGTTCGACCGGATCTGCCGGGAGAACGGGATCGCCCACCGGCTCACCCAGCCTGCTTCCCCGACCACGACGGGCAAGGTCGAGCGGTTCCACCAGACGCTGCGGCGTGAACTCCTCGACGACTGCGGCGCCTTCGAGAGCATCGAGGATGCCCAGGCGGCGCTGGATGCGTGGGTGGATGAATACAACTCCGTGCGTCCGCATCAGGCGCTGGGCATGCAGTCTCCCGCCGACCGGTTCACCCCGGTGCCCGAGCAGGAGCGGGACATGCTGGGCCTGAGGGTGCCGGGAATGCTCGCGGTGGTGCCGCCGCAGGGGACACCTCCCGGGGAGCCGGATTCGGTCGATGTGCCGCCGGTGCCGGACGGCCTGCCCGAGCTGGTGGCGGCGGAGCCGGGTGGCCCGGTGGAGTTCGAGCGGGTGGTGCCGGCGAGTGGGAATCTGCAGGTGGCGGGCAAGCAGTTCTGGCTGGGTCCGTCCCGGTCGGGGCTGACGGTGACGTTCTGGGCGGACACGTCGGTGATCCATCTGCTGATCGCCGGGACGAGGATCAAGACGGTGCGGTCGCATCTGTCGGTGGCGGATCTGGGTCGGCTGGCGGCCCGGGGCGGTCGTGCGGCCGGGCCACCACCGCTTCCCACCGGTGACAGTGACGGGGCGGTGTTCGAGGTGGACCGGGTGGTGAACAACAGCGGCCTGGTGGGCCTGGGCGGGCACCAGGTCCTGGCCGCGGAGATCCTCGGCGGCCGCCAGGTGGGCATCCGCATCGACGACGAGACTCTGTCGTTCTTCGATGTGTCCTCACGGGAACTGCTGCGAGTGCGGCCCAACCCGCTGACCAGCGAGGAAGTCCGCGGGCTGCGGGGTCTGCGTCCGGCCGGACCGCCACCACGGCCCCGTGTCGAGCCGGTTCGGGTGCAGCGGCGGGTCAGCACGGTGGGCACGGTCATGGTCTGCCGCCAGGTCGTCTCCCTCGGCCGCCCCTACGCAGGCCAGACCGTAGCCGTGTACGTCTCGGACACGACGATCACCGTCGATCTGGACGGCCAGATCCGGGTCATCCGCCGCACGACCGACGTCCCGGTCCGTAACGTGAAAGCCAACAAGCCCCAAAGGGCTTCCCATGTTGTCTAGGCCCAACGTCAACCATCACCTGGGACCAAACCGTCAGGCATCACGTGGGACCCGACAATCCGCTGGTCAAGCTGCCGGGTTGAGATCAGGGGCGCTGCTGTCGGCGCTTCTTCGATTCGGCCAGTGCGGCCTTCAGCTTTTCGCTCGGCGACACGTCCGGTTCGGCGTCGTCGTCATGGAGGGGCGGCAGGAACAGGCCGCGGCGGCTCTTCTCCCGTTTGACCTTCCGGCGCTCGTTGAAGAGCCGCTGGTGCTCCTCCCGGACGGTGGCCCATCGCTGGTCCAGCTCGGCTTCTCGTTCCAGAAGCTCGTCATCGCTGAGGTCAGCGAACTCGGTGGCGGCTGCGCGCGCCTCGCGGTCGATCTGCTCTCGCAGCAGGTAGTTCGTGATGGAGCCGTGGTACTTGCCCGGCTCCGGTTCCTGGCGTACGAAGACGCCGCGCCCCTTGACCGCGTACACAAGCCCCGCTTGCTTGAGGCTTCGATAGGCGTTCTGTGCGGTGGAGTTGGCGACTTTGAACCGCTCTTGGATCTCCCGGGCGGGAGGGAGCTGGGAGCCCGGAGGGTAGGTGCCTTCCATGATCTCTCGACGGAGGATGTCGGCGACCTGAGCGTATGGCGGTCGGGCGTCTTCGTTGCGGATGACGTCGACTGGCCAGTCCGGCCCTTCGGTGTCGGCATCGTCGTGATCGCGGTCGGCCTGCTCGGCGCTCCCGCCAGCGGAGGTGCTGACGTAGCTGCCCCGGCCTAGCTGGGAGTAGACCAAGCCTTCCTGCTTAAGCACGCGCAGGGCGTTCTGGACGGTGGAGCTGGAGACGCCGAACCGATCGCGCAGCACGTTGGCCGAGGGCAGGCGCTCGCCGGGGCGGAACTCGCCATTCAGGATCGCGTCCCGCAGAGCCTCGGCGGCCTGGAGATACGGCGGCCGGGAGTCCTCGTCCAAGGGCAGGGTCATAGCCCCCACGGTATCGCCAGCCAGCCGTAGCGCTACAGGCACATCTACGGGTTCCCCACCTGACCACCTACCGACCTGAGCGAGTTAACAACCTAACCGACCTTGCAAGATGAGCGATCATCTCTTTATGCTCCTCGTGAGCCGATCAAGCGGCTCCACCGAACAAGGGGTGTGATGGCATGGCCATGTCTCGAATCAGGGTTGCTCTGCTGCCGTCGGCGGTGTGCATCGCGGGCACCGAGCCGGTGCTGAAGATCAAGGACCAGCAGACCGGGGAGGTCGCCACCGACCGGGAGACCGGCGCGTCGCTGTACACCGTGACCGTGATGCTCATGGAGGACGGCCGGGCCGAGGTCCTGAAGATCACCGTCCCGGAGACCGGGCTGGCCGCCGGGCTCAAGCCCGGGGCGATGGTGCGGCCGGTGGACCTGTTCGCGACCCCGTGGGCGCGGATCTTCAACGGGCAGCTCTCCGACGGCGTCGCCTACCGGGCCGCCCGCCTGGAGCTGGCGACGGTGGAGGCCGCCCAGTGATCCGCTTCGAAAACTCCGTGCCGGAGCGGGAGTTGTACCCGCTCCGGCCCCTGCCGGGGACCGAGGGCAAGGCCACGTTCGCCGCCTCGGCCTCGGTGCTCGATCTGCTCGGCCTGAGCCCGGAGCACGCGGCCCGCCTCGACCTTGCCCATGTGCTCCGCCGGATACGCGAAGAGGGGGCCTGACATGGAAGCAGTGCCGGAATACGCGCCGGATGCACTGCTGGTCGTGGTCGTGCTGGTCGGTGTGTGGCTGCTGGTGACGGTGGTGCGCTATGTGCGGGCCGACCGGGGCACGCGGGTCAGCATGCGGCAGGCCGTGCGGGTGCGCTGGGGCTGGGTGCGGCTCGCTCGGATGGCCGGGCTGACGGTCACCGACAAGACGCCGGGCCTGCTCGCGCAGATCACCGCGCAGAAGGGCAGCACGCCGCCGCCGCGCGTGCTGACTCCCCGGATCAAGCTGAAGGCGGACCGGTTCGGCGTGATCGTCCGGGCGCGCACGCTGCCGCAGGTCGGGCTGGAGGAGTACCAGAAGTCGGCGCGGTTCCTGGCCGACGCCTGGCGCTGCACGCGGGTGTCCGTGCTGCCGGACGGGCCTGGCCGGGTGGTGATCCGGGGCGTGCGCTCCGACCCGTTGACCACGCCGACCGAGCACCGGCCCACCGGCCGCCCGCTCGCGGACGTAACGCGCTGGGAGCTGGGCGTGGACGAGTACGCCGCCCAAGTGTGCGTGTCCCTGGCCAACGTGCCGGGCGTGACGGTGGCCGGCACTCCTGGTGCAGGCAAGACCTCGGCGGTCAACAAGTTCGTCTGCGACTTCGCGCCGTCGGTGGCCGTGCAGATCGCGACGGCGGACGGAAAGGTGTCGCAGGCTTCGGAGGGCGATTACGCCGACCTCGTCAAGCGGATGTTCGCGTTCTGCGGTGACGACCTCGACGAAGCGAACGCACTATTCAAGCGCCTGGTGGAGCTGCGCAAGCGACGCTCCTCGACCATCCGTGACGTGCTGGGCGTGAAGAACATGTGGCACGTCGGCCCCTCGCCGCAGTGGCCGCTCGCGGTCCTGATCATCGACGAGGCACACACGTTCTTCCGCGAGTACAAGGGCAGCGACGCCGAGACGAAACGTCTGGCCGCGCTGACGGCGGAGAACGCCCGGCTGGTGGAAGACCTGGTCAAGAAGGGCCGCAGTGTCGGGATCCTGGTGATCCTGATCAGCCAAAAGACCACCGGCGATGCGATTCCGACCTTCATCCGCGACGTGTGCCCGATCGGGCTGTCCTTCGCGCAGAAGACCGTGGAAGCCGCGGTGGCCGCACTCGGTGACGACATCCGCAACTGGCCCGACGCCAGCCCGGTCACCTTGCAGGACCCCGCCTACGTCGGCGTCGCGGTGATGGCGATGCAGGGCCGCCCCGGTTACACCCGTATCCGCACCCCCTACGTCTCCGAAGCCGACGCCGCCCGCATCGCCGAAGCCACCTCGCACCTGACCGCCGATCCCGCCTTCCTCCTGGACGCCCTCCTCGACACCGCTGGCCGTACGGCACCCGACGACACCCCTGTTCCGCTCACCAAGTAGTCCCGAACATCCTGTACCCGAGAGGAGGTTGAGATCATGGCGGAGGAACGGTTCACCCGGCGCACCGTGACCGTGGTCATGGCGGTCATCGCGGCCCTGGCCTTCGTCTTCTCCTTCGGCAACGTCTGGGCACTCGCCTTGCGCCTCGGTGTTCCGCACACGATCGCGCCGCTGATCGCCCCCATGGTGGACCTGTCCGTCGTCGGACTCCTGGTCGCCCTGCGGTTCCTGGCCCTGCGCGGTGTGTCCAAGGCGGAGTTGCGGGCCGGCACCCGGCTACTGCACCTGTGCGGACTGCTCACCCTCGCCCTGAACACCGCCGAACCCCTGCTGACCGGACGCTACGGCCGCGCCTGCCTGGACACCGTCGCCCCGCTCCTGCTGCTCGGCTGGGGCCACGTCGGCCCCGCCTTCCTCGCCCAGTTCCACACCCTCACCCGCGCTGTCCCGCAAGTGGAGGCCACCGCCCCCGTATCTGAACCAGTTCCCGACGAAGCACCCGCATCCGAGCCCCCGACGCCCGCCCCGGTCGTCGCCACCTCCCCCGCCGAGGAGCCGCAGATCGCTCCGGCGCCGGCCGCCGCTGTCGCCAAAGTGGCCCAGCCCGCCGCTGGCCCGACCCTGCCGGCCGCCCTGCTGGACGCGGCCCGGCGCATCGCGGACACCCACCGCACAGAGCACGGAACCCCGATCACCGCCGCTCACCTGGGCACACGCATGGGCGTCGCCCTTCCGGTGGCCACCGCAGCGCTCGCTCAGCTCTGAGTCCCGGCCCTCGCCGCCCGAATTCCCCTCGCCGCACCACGCCCGCCCATGGGCCCGGTTCGTCATGCCCCGAGTAGCACCAACACGCCTTCCTGCCTGACTGGTTGCTGCTCGGGGCCACCCACCCGACAGAAGGGACACGCCCCGAATGGTCACCCTGGACCTGCGCCACGTGGCAAGCCCCGCCGTGCGGGACCTGCTCCACCTCGTCAACCACCCCGACTTCGACCGCGCACAGCAGCAGATCGAACACCTCGGCGGCTGCACCGAACCCATCCGCCTGTATGGCCAGACCGCCACCGTCGACACCATGACCGGTGAGGTGCTGCGCTCCTACACCGCCTCCGAGGAGCCCACCGGCAGCCTGCTGACCTCGTGCGGTAACCGCCGTGCCTCACGCTGCCCGGCCTGCTCCCGCCTCTACGCCGCCGACACCTACCACCTCATCCGCGCCGGCCTCTCCGGCGGCAAGACCGTCCCCGACACCGTCCGCACCCACCCCCGCGTCTTCGCTACCCTCACCGCCCCCTCCTTCGGCCCCGTCCACAACCGCCCCGACGCCCGGCCCTGCCGCTGCGGAATCCGCCACGAGCCCACAGACCCGCTGCTCGGCACACCGCTCAATCCGGCGACGTACGACTACGCGGGTGCAGTCCTCTTCAACGCCCACGCCGGAACCTTGTGGGCCCGCTTCACCACTTACCTGCGCCGCGAGCTCGCCGTCCGGCTCGGCCTCACCCAGAAGGCCGCCCGCACGGTTCTGCGGGTGTCCTTCGCCAAGGTTGCCGAGTACCAGAAGCGTGGCCTGGTCCACTTCCACGCCGTGATCCGCCTCGACGGCCCCGACGGCAGCACCCAGCCCCCGCCCACGTACGCCACCGTCGCAGTGCTCACCGACGCCATCCGCGCCGCCGCACCACGCGCCCGCATCTCCGTCACCTCGGACGCGGTCGGGGAACGCGAACTCACCTGGGGCGAACAGCTCGACGTACGTGAGATCGCCGCCTTCGGCACCGACGCCGAACTCACCGACCAGGCCGTGGCTGCCTACGTGGCGAAGTACGCCACCAAGTCCGCAGACGCCTCCGGCACCCTCGACCGCGCCCTGTTCTGCCGCCCCTGCCAGGGACGCGGCGCCACCCTCCTGCCCCACGGAACCACCCTCCCGTGCACCGCCTGCGACGGAACCGGACAGTCCCGGCCGCTGCCGCGCCTCGCCGTCGCACCCCACGTGCGACAGATGATCCGCACTTGCTGGGAGCTGGGCAAGCTGCTCGAGTTCGCCGATCTCAAGCTCTGGAAGTGGGCGCACATGCTCGGCTTTCGGGGTCACTTCTCCACCAAATCCCGCTCCTACTCGACCACCCTCGGCGCGCTGCGCGAAGCCCGCCGCACCTGGCGCACCGAACAGGCCCGCGTCCACGTCGGCCTGTCCGAGCCCGACTCGGACACCACCCTCGTCGTCGGGCACTGGGCGTACCTCGGCACCGGCTACAGCCCCGGCGCCGCACTCCTCGCCGCCGCCGTCTGGCACCGCAGAGAACTGGAACGGCAGTTCATCGCGGAAGGGGGCTGCTCATGACCGCTCACGGCGAGGAGTCGATGGCACCGCAGGAACTGCTGACAGTGCCCCAGGTCATGAACCGCCTCCAGCTCGGCCGCTCCGCCGTCTACGACCTGCTCCGCACCCGCCAGCTCGCCTCCATCACCCTCGGCCGCGCCCGCCGCATCCCCACCCACGCCCTCACCGACTTCATCCGCACCCGCCTCGACCAGGAAGCCGCCGCCTGATGACCACGCCCCGCGACACCTCCGCCTCCCGCCGCAGCCGCGCCAACGGCGACGGAACCGTCTACCAGCGAAGAGACGGCCGCTGGGAAGCCGCCGGATACGTCCTCGCCCCCGGCAACACCCGCAAGCGCGTCCGCGTCTACGGCACCACCCGCAAGGAAGCCCTGGCCAAGCTCACGGAGAAGATCGCCGCCAGCAACCGCGGCCTCCCCATGCCCTCCGCGCAGGGCAGCCTCGGCGCGTATCTGACGTACTGGCTGGAGAACGTCGCCGTTCACCACCTCCGCGAGAACACCCACACCCGCTACACCACCTGCGTCAACCGCTACCTCATCCCCGGCCTCGGACGGAAGAAGCTCGCCAGACTCACCGCCAAGGACGTCCGCACCTGGCTCAACCAGCTCCGCACCACCTGCCAGTGCTGTGCGCGCGGCCTCGACACCGCCCGCGACCAGCCCCGCTGCTGCGCCGCCGGGAAGTGCTGCTCCAAGCGGCTCTCACCGCTGACCCTGGCCTACGTGCACTCCGTGCTCAAGTCCGCCCTGGAGCACGCGGTGCGCGAGGAGGAGATCCCGCGCAACGTCGCCCGCAACGTCCGCACCGGCACACCCCGCCCCCGCCGCATCGAACCCCTCACCGCCGAAGAAGCGCGCGAGTTCCTGGCCGCCGCCAGCGGCCACCGGTTGCAGCCGCTGTTCGAACTCGCTCTGCGCACCGGGCTCCGCAAGGGCGAACTCCTCGGCCTGCGCTGGGAAGACCTCGACCTGGCCGGCGGAACCGCCAGCATCCGCCGCACCCTCCAGCGCACCAACTCCGGCGGCCTGACCGCCCTCCCGACCAAAACCCAGAGTTCAGAACGGCGCATCGCCCTGCCGACGCCATGCCTGCGCTCCCTCGACCAGCACCGCAACCGCCAGCGTCAGGAACGCGAAGCAGCGGGCGCGGGCTGGCAGGACAGCGGCTACGTCTTCACCCGGCCCAACGGTGCCCCGATCGAAGGGGCCACTCTCACCCGGCACTTCAACACCCTGCTCCACCGTGCCAGGCTCCGCCGCATCCGGTTCCATGATCTTCGACACTCGGCGGCCACCCTCCTCCTGGAGCAGGGCGTCGAACTCGTAGTGATCAAGGAACTCCTCGGGCATGCCCACATCGGCGTCACTGCCACCGTCTACGCCCACGTCCGGCTCCGCCTCCAGCGCGACGCCATCGATCTCCTCGGCCGCGCCCTCCGCAGCTCTACCGAGAACACCGGCGAGCCAGACGACGGCGACGAACCACCTCTTTGCGCCGCGGCCGTCCGCTGACGTTGCCGTCAACTACTGCCGTCAAGAGCCCCAGAGGCCCCGCCGGATTCAAGAATTCCCGGCGGGGCCTCTGACTTGGTCAAACTGACAGTTCCCGCTGCGCCTCGGCATACGAATTAGCCGGGGCAAGCTCGGACATCTTCCTAAAGAAAATCATCCCAGCCGCTTTGACAGCCTTCAGGAAATCCGCAGATGAAGCATTTCCCGTCTTAATTTCTTCGCCAATCTTGGCGGTCACCAAGACGCGAGATCCTGCGGCCCGAAAAGATAGCTTGATCGGTTGATCCGGGAAATATGTCTCCGCGTAACCCGATGACTGCATTTTCGTCACCATCTCGGCAACATAACACCAGAGCTGGTCAACGTAGTCCCACTCTTCAGTACCGATGATTTCCAGTCCATCAACGGAAAGTCGAATGGCACCTTCAATGTAGTCAAGGTCGGGAGGCGGGGTACGGCAGGCTTCCACCTGCACGAACCCATCGCCCGCAACCTTCAGGAACGTCTCGATCTCAACCACGCCACAGGCCCTTCGGTTATGGAGATTCCGGATAAAACTGGCCCACTCGACCTCTATTCATGCCGAGTACGTAATCGACGCCGTTGACGTTCCCGCGAATCTGATACATGCCCTGACTACCTCGCTGAACCAGCGTATCGCGGTTCTGCCGCATGACTTGACCGATAGCGTCTTGGACATCATCAACGCTCATGCTCGAATCGAAGAAGGATTGCGTTTTCTTCACCGAGCCGTCCCAATAATTCGGGTGATGACGAGTGAGGATATGCTCCATTCCCTTCTTATCGAGCAAGAAGGACTGATTCCCGAACTGGAACCGCTGACTACTCCAGTCCCGGAGAGCAGGAAGGCATCCTCCACTGTTATGAACCAGAACCGGCGTCTGCCCAGCGAGGACATAGTACGTGTGAAGGTCGTCGACGGTGAGGTTGTACATGTCGGCGCTGCCGGTTTGATCCTTGACAGCGACGACCCGTGCGTGGGTGTTGGTAGCCGTGTTGAGGTTATGGCCAGGTTTGAGGCTGCCGGCGGGTATCCAGGTCTGGAGCGTGTCGTCCCAGAAAGGGTGCCGGGAAGTGGTGTGGAGGGTCGAGGTGTGGCCGTCGGTGCTGCGGATCGTCAGGTCGACGAGGTCGTCGTCGTGGTGCACGAGACGGGCTACGACTGTTCGCGAACCCTTGCGTTTCCCGTTTTTCGGGTCCGCGGCCGCGACCTTGTCGCCGGTCTTGATCTTGCCGATCGGCTTGGTCTTTCCGTTGCCCGTCAGCACCTTGGTGTCAGGGGTGAAGCTGCAGAACGTCCTGTCCGCTTCGCTCTTGACCGTACCCCGTACTCCCTTGACCACTGCGCGTCCGACTGCAGCCACCTCTGCAAAGCCCACTACAGAGTCAGTACCGATGTACATTCCTGCTGCGGAATTCGCGCGGTGATACAGCCCCAGGTAATAGGCGATCTGCGCGCAGTCGACCGTCTCGCAGGCATTGAGCATGGCGCCCACCTGCACCAGCCAACGGGCCTGATCATCAAGAGGGTCAACCCACTTGATGTCGGAGTTGAAGTATTGCCGATAAGCCCGCAGAAAATTCTGATCGTTTTGTACCGGGACCGCGCCTCCGCGAGGCCCGACATACGGCAGATCGTTCACCGTGGGGGAAGATCCACCAGAGCCCCCTGCGCCTCCCGCGCTGGTTCCATGCCCCCGGCCACCTCCGCCGCCGGAGCCGTGGGTGCCGCCAGCAGCGTGGGTTTCATCGATGGTGCCGCCGTTGGCCGTGCAGTTGGAGTAGTAGGCGCAGTTGTCCAGCTTGAGACCCGTCGGGTCGCTTCGGGTGACGGGGTTGTTGTTGGCGTAGGCGTAGCCGTTCATCTGCAGGGGGTCGGCTATGTCGAGGACCGGGTCCGCGCTGATGAAGTGGCCGGTGTCGGGGTCGTATTCGCGGGCGCCGAGATGGGTGAGGCCGGTGGTGGAGTCGTCGGTGCCGCCCAGGTAGCCGCGGTGGGACTGCCAGTGGCTGTCACCGGTGCCGCGGGGCACGCCGAAGGGGTCGGTCCGCTGGCGTTGGATGGTCTGGCCGGTGGTGAGGGCGATACCGGCGACGGCGGTGCCGTGGTGGTCGGTGGCCAGCGCGGTCAGGGTGCTGGTGGAACCGCCGTAGGTGTGGCGCATCACGGTGGGGGCGCCGGCTTGGCTGTAGTAGCGCTGGCAGTAGGCGACGGCACCGGTGGCGTCGGTGGACAGCTCGGCGTCGGGCAGGTAGAGGGTGTGCGCGCCGGCGGTGGCGGCGATGACGCGGTTGCCGTCGGCGTCGTAGAGGTAGTCGGTCTGGTCGGAGAAGGACCACTGCTGGGCGGCGCTGCCGTTGCAGGTGTGGATCTGCAGGTCGGTGCCGTCGGCGCTGTTGGAGCCGGGCACGTCGAGGCACTTGCCGGAGGCGGTGTGCTTCAGGGCGCCGTTGGCCAGGGTCCACTGCTGGTCGGTGTCGCCGGTGCAGTCGGCCAGGGTGACGGGGGTGTCGTCGGCGGTGGCGCCGCCGGTGGGCATGACGCATTTGCCCAGGATGGTCAGGGCGCCGGTCTGTGTGTCGAGACGGAAGTTCTGGGCTTTGGTGCCGTTGCAGGTGTGGATCTGCAGCGGGGTGCCATCGGCGGTGTCCGCGCTCTGCAGGTCCAGACACTTGCTGTCCAGGCCGATGAGCTGGCCCTTGCCTGCCTTGCCGAAGCCGGAGACGGTCTTGACCTTGCCGTCCCAGGTCCAGTCCAGGGTCTGGGTGTCGCCGCCGTAGGTGCGGGTGGCGGTGTTGCCGGCCGGGTCGTAGGTGAGGTCGGCGGCGGTGTCGATGGTGGCCGTGTCGGTGGTGATGCCGGTCAGGGTGTGCGGCTGGCCGCCGGTGCTGTTGCCGTAGGTGTAGGTGCTGGTGGTGTCGTTGGCGGTGTCGACCTGGCCGCCGGTCACGGTGACGGTCGGGTCGTGTTCGGCCAGGCGGGTGCGGTTGCCGAGTTCGTCGTAGGTGTAGGTCTGCCAGTAGCCGTCGTTGGCGCTGGTGACGTTGGCTGCCGTGACGTTGCCGGAGGTGTCGCTGTAGACCGGTGCGGGGGTCGTGTGGTTCGGGGCCGTGCACCCCTCGTTGGGTGAGGTCCATGCCTGCTCTAGCTGGCCGAGGGCGTCGTAGGTGAAGCACTGCCGGTCGGTGGCACCGGCGCCGTCGGTGTCCTTGAGCTGGGTGACATCGCCCGCGTTGTCGTACGTGTAGTAACGGTCGTTGACGCGGTGCGGGCCGGCGGTCTCGCGGTCGGTGACGGTGCGGTCGAGCCGGCCGGTGTTCTCGTCGAACAGGTTGGTGGTCCACACCCGGTGGGGCATCTCACCGGTAACGGTGCGCAGGACCTCGCCGTAGGGGCTGTAGGTGGTGTCGGTGGTGTACCAGTCCAGGCCCGAGGTGGAGGTGGGCAGGCCGTCGGCGTCGTAGCGGGTGATCACCTTCTCCTGGGCCAGACCGCCGGCCGCCGGGACGGTGACCGACTGCAGGAGCCCGGTCCTGGTGTAGGTGTAGGCGTAGGTGTAGGTGCCGTCCAGGCCCGTGGTGGCGGTGGTGGTGAGGCTGAAGGGGATGGTGATGTTCTTCCCCGTGGGCCGGTACTCGGCGTCGTAACCGGTGACCGTGGTGGTGATCGCGACGCCGTCGTTGTAGCGGGTCGCTGAGACCGGCTGCCCCTTGGCGCCCGGGATGGTGTCGTAGGTGAACCGGGTCAGCAGGGCGCCCTGGTCGTCGTCCAGGCGTTGCTCGGTGGTGCGGCCCAGCGCGTCGTGGCCGGTCCACACGGTGACACCGCGGGAGTCGGTGGTGGTGACGGGCCGGTCCAGGTCGTCGTAGGCCGTGGTGGCGGTGCCGGTGTCGGGGTCGACCGCCTGGATCCGGCGTCCGCGGGCGTCGTACTGCCACGACCAGGTGTTGCCGGCGGTGTCGGTGGCCGAGGTCCTGTTGCCGCGCGGGTCGTAGGCGTAGGTGGTGGAGGTGTGGGCGGCGTGCAGCGCGTCGGTGAAGTGGTCGATGCGGACCGTGCGGCCGAGGGCGTCGGTGAAGCTGCGGGTCGCCGGGGAGCCGATCGGCGGGACGATGGTGGTGGCGTCCTGGTCGTACGTGTTGGTGATCCGCTTGGCCGTTTTCGCGGTACCGGCCTCGTAGGGGGTGACGGTCAGGGGGCGGCCCTGTCCGTCGTAGGTGGTGACGGTGGCGTTGGGGACGGTGAAGTCCGATTCCAGTTCGAACAGGGTCGTGGACGGCTCGCCCTTGGCGTAGTAGCCGTTGTTGGTGCGGCGGACCGTGCCGGCCGCGTTGTAGAGGGTGTCGGTGACGATCCGGCCGCCGCCGACCGCGTCGGTCTGCGACTGGCGCGGCCGGCCGAGGCCGTCGTAGACGGTCACCGCGTGCGCGTAGCTGCCGTTGTCGCGGAGTGTGGAGGTGGTGACGGCGACGGGCTTGCCGACGGTGGTGTCGTACGAGAACGTCTTGTAGGGGTCGTCGGCGGCGGGATCCTGCGAGGCCGTCCACACGGCCGTGGTCCGGCCGAGCGCGTCGTAGGCCTGGGTGACCTTGCGCCCGTTGGCGTCGGTGTTCGCCACCGGTGTGCCGCGGCCCGGTTCCACGGTGGTGGTCGAGGTGTAGCCGAGAGCGTTGGTGGCCGTGGTGGAGAACACCTGCCCGGAGGGGGGTTCATAGGCCGTCGACCCGGTGTCGCCGGCGGCGTCCTCGACCGTGGTGACGCGGCCGTAGGAGTCGTAGGTGGTGGTGCTGGTGCGGATCCAGCCCGTGCCCGCGCCGTCGGTGCCCCAGATCTCCGTGGCCAGGCCCTTGGTGGGGGCGGCGCCGTAGGCCTGGCCGTCGTAGGCCGTGCGGGATGCGGAGACGACGTCGTCGCCGGTGGCGGTGGCGGCCTGGTCGCAGGTGCCGGCGGTGGTCCTGGTCTGCTCGACCAGGCCGATCAGCCATGCGCCGGTGTTGTGCAGGTAGGAAGTGAGGGTGCAGGTCTCGTCGCCGCTGCGGCCGGTGTCACCGAGGGTCTCCACCTGGTACGGCAGGCCGTAGGTGGCGTCGAACAGGGTGCTGGTCCTCACCGTGCGCGAGGTGCGGGTGTCGTCGGGGTTGGTGCCGCTGGACGGGGTGACGGTGACGGTCTGGTCGGTCTGGGTACGGTACGCCTTCAGATCGGGCACGCCGGTGCGGGCACGGGTGGCCAGCAGGTGCGCCGAGGGGTAGGAGACGGTACGGGAGGCGACCGTGCCCCCGGTGCCGTCATCGCCTGCCTGGGTGTACGTGAGGGACTCGGCGGTCATGCCCTGGAAGGCGGGCTCGTCCGTGGCGATGTCGGCGCCGGTGGAGTCCTTGACCGTCACCGACCGTGTGCCGCCACCGGGCAGCGGATCTCCGTCCATGCCGCGGAAGTACCGGGTCACGCTCTTGCCCCGCACGATTCCCGTGGTGGGGTCGTTCTTCCCGGTCAGGACCGTGACCTGGTCATAGCCGCGCCACTGGTCATAGGTGCGGGTGGTCTTCTTGGTGAACTCTGTCTGGTTCTTCGCCCAGCCGGCCCCGTCGGTGGGGTACTGGTACTCGGTGACCAGGTCGGGCACACCGTCCACGCGCGGCTTCTGCGTGATGGAGGTGACGACGTACTTGTTGAACCAGTCGATGGTCTCCTGCTCGGGGTCCGGGCTCCAGTACACCGGGTAGCAGCGGGTGCCGTTGTCCTCGGGAGCCGGGTGCGCGGAGGTCGCCATGGACGGGCACGGGTCGGAGTAGGCGACGTCGATCTCACCGCCGTACTCGGTGACCACCCGCCGTATCCGCAGCCTGTCGAACGCCGGTCGCGGGTCGGACGCCCCGGTGGTGACCCGGTTCGGCATGGCAAGGTTGTTGTGGGAGAACTCCACCGCGTTCAGCTTCTGCGTGGTCCCGTCCACGGCGTAGCCGGTGCGCTGGACCGACTCCAGCCACAACGGCGGTGCGGTGTCGGTCAGCGTGCGGGGGAAGGACTGGGTCAGCAGGTACTTGTCGACCTTCGAGAGCGTCGTGGAGCCCTGCGTGCGCTGCGCGTAGGTGGTCACCGAGGACAGCCGCTTGCGGGACCAGAACGTCGGTGAGGGCACCGGGCAACGCTTGCCGGTCTCCCCGGAGCAGTACAGGTTGGCGGGGGTGTCGTACCACAGCCGGTACCGGCCGTAGTCCCGCGAGGCGAACGCGTCGTCGGTGCAGGTCAGGCCGGTCTCGGCCTCATCGAAGCAGCGCTCGGCGACGGCGAACTCCACCCGCGCGACGGGGGCGGCGGTGAACAGCGCATCGGCCCGCTGGCCGTAGTCGATGCGCTTGAGGTACCCGCCGCGGTCGTAGGAGACCGGGGTGGTGTACTTCTCGTTCTCGGCGTAGTAGTTGGACTCCTTGCCCCACCACAGCGACATGGCGTTGCCCTGGACGTCCACCACGTAGTCCAGGTTCCAGCGCCAGCCCTGGGCGCAGAACGAGGACGCGAAGTCGCTCTGGTAGCAGGGCTCGCCGGGCTGGTTGCCGGCCACCGGCACGGTCAGCACCGAGTCGGTGGTCTGCTCGCCGCTGCTCCAGCCGGGCAGCTTGTTCAGGCCGAAGTAGTACTGGGTGCCGTCCCGGGTGGTGACCCGCCAGTACTCCCCGTCCGCGTCCCCGTTGCCCTTGCCGGTGTCCTTGAGCCGTTCGACTCTGGAACCGTCGCCGTTGGAGGTCACCCACGTACCGGTCGCGTCGTCACGGACCAGTTCGGTGGTCGAACCGCCCAGTGACAGCACGGCGTTGTCCGAACCCCAGCACAGGTCCGAGGTCTTGTGACCGCTGTTGTTCGCCCCGCTGCCGGTGTCGTCCCGGCAGGTGCGGTAGGTACGCTCGATCGAGCCGGGCTGGTAGTCCCAGCCGTCCCCGATCCACGAGGCCTGGTTGTTGGTGGCCGAGGTCCGCCCGTCGACCACCTGCGAGCTGTATCCGAACGCGACGTTGGGTGCGGGCCCGGCCGGCACCGGCGGCACCGCCACCGGCTGCGACCAGGTGAACGCCCCCGAGGAACCTCCGGCGCTCCATGTGCCCGAGGCCGCCAGGGGGGTGGCGGTGTAGTCGCCCTTCGCGCCGGAGCCGGAGTCGGTCGCCGCCAGCACCACCGACCCGCCCGAGGTGCCCGTCTGCGGCAGCAGCGCCTTGAGTACCTCGCCGTTCGCCGACGCCGGGTGGTAGACCGCCGGTACCGTGGTCGAACCGCCGTCACCGGACAGCGATGCCTGACTCGCCCCAAGGGCCCCGGTGGCCGCAGCCACATCGACGGTGGCCTTGATCTGGCCGGCGGTGCCGTCGTTCTCGGTCGCCAGCGGCGTGGCCTGGTTGCATGCCTCGTCCTGCGGCGTGGTGAGGAAGCACTCCGGATACGTGACGAACTGCATCCGGTCGGCCCAGTCCGCGCTGTAGAGCTGCTCGAAGTCGGAGTAGTCCAGCGCCACATCGACCGACGCCGACCCGGCCGTGGTCGGCGGAGTGACCGTCAGCAGCGTTCCGTCCACCTCCGCCGCGGACGTCTGCGCGGGATCGGCCACCTCCACCTGCCAGGTGCCGTCCAGCGCGGCGGCCTCCTCCGGCGTGGCACCCTCCGGTGCGCCCAGCAGCACCGGCAGCGAACCCGCCTGCTGCAGATCCCCGGCCACCGGGGCGGACAGGCTCACGTCCGCCGTGCCGCCGGCCGGAGCGGTGGTGTGGACCGGCTCGTAGTCCACCGGCGACACCGTGGCCTCACCGGTCAGATCGTCCAGTACGCCGGTGTCGGCATCGGTAGCGGTCTCCTCAGCGGGGAGATCGATCAGATCCACCGCGGCGCGGTCTCCGCCCGGCGGCGGCATCGCGGCCGCCGGGGTCGGTATCAACGCCACCAGCAACGCGCCCGCGACCGCAGCTCCGGCACCCAGCCGCGCCCGGCGTGCCCGCCGACGCGCCGCGGCGGTGCCGGGCAGCGAACCACGGCCGGACCACGACAGCGAACCAAACACCGAACAGCCCCCCACAGCGGTCGGCGGAAAACACGCGCGAAAAAGCCGCGTACCCCACCCCGAATACGACAGGAAATACCGCCGAATCCTCTGCTCGAAAACAATGGAAGTCAAACACGAAAACGACAGATGTGACACCCGCCACAGATAAATTACAGATAAATGCGATTGCAGGTCGAAGATCAACACAGGTCGGATGTTTCATCCACGCAAACGCTATTCTTCACAAAACACGCACACGTGATCACGCATGCCAAGAGTGAGTAAAATGGACGCCACAAGCTCACTTCACCTGCACGATCGCTCGCATGGTCGGAGACCACCGCACCCCATAAGAGTCCCTGAGATTCCAAGGAATTCCGAGGCCTAAACGCCACCTACACGATCCCCTCACGTCCTTCTCGCCACCAGAAACACATTTAAGGCTGGCGCCCGGTGGCATGATCAGGCATCATCCTGTCGCGCAGCTGCGTCCTCACGGGAATTCCCGGTGCGAGTGATGAACACAGGCGCACGGCGCGTCGCGGATTCACCGCGCGACGCGTCGAAGGTTCCCGGGGTGAGGCCGGGGTTTCGGGGAGGGAAGACGTTTCCATGGACAGACAATGGCTCCGCCTGCCCCGGTCCAGGCGAGCGGCCGCCGCGCTGGTGGCCGCCGCCGTGGCCACCGGACTGGGCCTGACCCAGCTGCCCGCCCTCCACCACACCGACGCACTGGCCCGCGCCGAGCAGAAGGCCGCCACACCCAAACCACTGGACGAGACCGCCGCCGTCGCCAGGGCCCGCGCCTCCGGCAAGCCGGTCGAGGTCACCGCGCTGCGCGACGCGAGCAGCACCACCTGGGCCCGCCCCGACGGCAGCTTCGAACTGGAGGCCCGCGCCGTGCCGTTCCGCGCCAAGGTGCACGGAACCTGGCAGGCGATCGACACCCGCCTGCACCGCACCAGGAACGGCGACTGGGCCCCCGCCGCCGTCAACAACCCCGTCGTCTTCTCCGGCGGCGACCGCGGCGACCGCGCCACCCGTTCCCAGGCCCGCCCCCACCCAGCCGCCCTCAGCGCCACCCAGCAGCCGGCGGGCACCGACCTGGTCACCCTCACCACCGGCGGCCACCGGATCGCCCTGACCTGGCCCGGCACCCTGCCCGCCCCTGTCATCAGCGGCGACCGCGCCCTCTACGAGAACGTCCTGCCCGGCGTCGACCTGCTGCTGACGGCCCGCGACTCCGGTTTCTCCAACGTCCTCGTCGTCAAGAACGCCGAAGCCGCCGCGAACCCCGAACTCGCCGCGCTCTCCTACACCCTGACCTCCCCCGATCTGGTCTTCACCCTCGACCCGGTCAGCCACGCCGTCCACGCCGAGGACTCCGCCGGACGGGAGATCGCCGTCTCCCCCACCCCCTACATGTGGGACTCCGCCGGCAAACCAGCCACCACCCAGGGCGACGACCCGCAGCCGCCCCGCCCCTCCGACTCCCCCGCCCCGGACGCCGGCCCCAGCGTGAACCCCACGGAGGAGCCCGAGGACCGCATCGACGACCACGCCACCCACACCCCCGGCGACAGCGACGACACCGCCGTCCCCAGCCCGGCCGCCTACACAGCCGGCAGCACCACAACGCCCGACGTCCAGCCGGCCGCCTTCACCACCGACTCCCACGCCGCGTCCGTCCTCGCCCTCGACGGCCTGGCCGGCCCCCAACCCGGCACCCACGACGCGCTGGCCGCCGTCACCCTCACCCAGGAGGGCGCCCTCACCCTCAGGCCCAGCACCAGACTGCTGACCGATGACGCCACCGTCTACCCGGTCTTCATCGACCCGTCGATGAGCGGCCACACCAACAACTGGACCACCGCCTACAAGCCGTACCCGAACTCCAGCTTCTGGAACGGCATCAACTTCAACGACGGCACCGACACCGCCCGCGTCGGCTACGAATCCACCACCGGCGGACTGTCCCGCTCCTTCTTCCAGCTCTCCCTGGACAGCAAGCTCAAGGGCGCAGCCGTCACCAGCGGCTACTTCTACGCCAAGGAGACCTACTCCTGGTCCTGCTCCGCCCGCAGCGTCCAACTGTGGCGCACCGGCGGCATCAGCTCCTCCACCACCTGGAACAACCAGCCCTCCTGGACGGCCCAGGTCGACTCCCAGAGCGTCGCCCACGGCTACAGCAGCAGCTGCCCCGACAACTGGGTGAAGTTCACCGCCACCTCCCTCGCCCAGGACGCCGCCGAGAACGGCTGGACCAAAGTCACCCTCGGACTGCGCGCCGCCGACGAGACCTCCGCCTACGCCTGGAAGAAGTTCGAGGCCAGCAGCAGCAACTCCCCCTACCTGAAGATCACCTACAACCACAAGCCGACGCAGCCCACCGGCCTGGACATGACCCCCGGGCCCACGTGCGACACCAGCGGCGTCTCCACCGTCGGCAAGTCCGACATCACCTTCTCGGCCACTGCGTCCGACCCCGACGGCGACCTGAAGTACCTCGACTTCGAGCTCTGGCAGGACGGCAACAGCACCACGAAGATCACCGACGGCAACCACACCGTCGACGCCTCCGGCCACGCCTCCGTCACCGTCACCTCGTCGCAGTTCACCAACGGCCAGAAGTACTGGTGGCGGGTCCGCGCCATCGACTCCACCGGAGCCGCCTCCACCTACGCGCCCTCCGGCGGCGACAACTGCGGCTTCGTCTACGACGACAGCAAGCCCAACTCCCCCACCGTCACCTCGACCGACTACCCCCGGGAGAACAGCACCGGATCGAACTGGAGCACCGTGCCCTTCGGCGCCGCCGGCAGCTTCACGCTCACCGCCAACGGCTCCACCGACACCGTCGCCTACCGGTACTCGCTCAACTCCTCGGCCTGCAACCTCAGCACGTCCGTCTCCCCGGGAGCCGGCACCACTCTGAGCCTCCAGCCCAAGGTCGCCGGCCCGAACATCCTGTACGTCAAGGCCGTGGACTCCGCCGGCAACATCTCCGACTACACCGCCTACGTCTTCTACGTCACCCCCCGCGACACCTCCGATGCTCCCGGCGACACCACCGGCGACGCCCACCCCGACCTGTACGTCATCGACGCCAAGGGCAACCTTCGCCTCTACCCCGGCGACGGCACCGGGGACATCCACCGCTCCCTGGCCGCCGCCCACAACGGCGACAAGCCCCTGGCCGACGGCTATTGGACGGACGCCGTCGGTACCCCCGCCCTCATCACCCACCACGCGGACTTCGTCACCGGCGACGGCCTGACCGACCTCATCGCCCGCATGCCCGACGGCCGCCTCTACGCGTACCCCGGCGACGGCTACGGGGGCGTCGACGTCAGCCGGCGCAGCGAGATCCTGCTGCCGGACAACGCGCCCGACCCCGCCACGCTCACGCAGATCCTCGCCACCGGTGACCTCACCGCCGACGGCCGCCCCGAGATGTTCGCCACCGCCGGCAGCACCCTGTGGGCCTTCACCGGCTACACCGGCGCCGCCTTCACCAGCGCCACCCCCCTGCTCACCAGCGGATGGGACAACCGCGACCTGGTCAACATCGGCGACGTCAACGGCGACGGATGGGCCGACCTCGTCTACCGCACCTTCAACACCGACCGCCTGCTGCTCCGACTCGGCAGTTCCGACGGCCACGGCGGCACCAGCCTCGCCTCACTCGCCACCGCCGCCGGCTCCCTCACCGGCGCCGACGCCGAATACGGCACCGGCTGGAGCCCCACCGGCATCCCCCTGATGACCGGTACCCCCGACGTCAACGGCGACCACGTCCCCGACATCTGGGCCCTCATCTCCGACGGCAGCGTCCGCATCTACGTCGCCACCCCCACCTGGGCCGGCTCCTCCGCCACCCAGACCATCATCAGCGGCGGCTGGAGCGACAAGAAGGCTTTCGGCTGACACCACGGACGATCGCGCTCCGCCCGGAACGCCCGGCTGAGGGTGCTGACGGCGACGCACGAGCGGGAGTTGCGCGGGGCGCCGGCCGGCCCCGGGGGTGCGACCGCGCGACCCGTTCGAGGCCGTTCGCGGGGAAATCGGGGACTGCCCCCTGGCAGGGCATGTTCGTGCCGGATCAGCGCCGCGGCTGCCGCTGGTGGCGGTGATCGTGCGGATCCGCGCGGCGGCTGCCGCTGGTGGCGGTCGCGGTCCCCGGACGTCACCCGATCGCGCGGTCGGGGCGCCGACTCGCGGCCGGCGCCCCCTGCGCGTCAGCCGTCCAGCTGCTCCAGGGTCGCGTGCGACGGGCCGCGCCGGGCCCGCAGGTCACGGGCCACGTCCTCGGCGGCGCCCAGCACCCGTACCGCGTTCTGCCAGGTCAGCTTGGCCAGATCGGCCTGCGACCAGCCTCGGTCGAGGAGTTCGGCGATCAGGTTCGGGTAGCCGGAGACGTCGCCCAGGCCGTCCGGGGTGAAGGCCGTGCCGTCGTAGTCGCCGCCGATGCCCAGGTGGTCGACGCCCGCGACCTCGCGCATGTGGTCCAGGTGGTCGGCGACCGTCGCGGCCGTGGCGACCGGGCGCGGATGCCGCTCCTCGAAGGCGCGGTGCGCCTTCATCGCCTCGGCCGTCATGTCGAGGGGGTGGAAGCCGTGCGCGCGCATGTTCTCGTCCGCCTCGGCCGTCCACTCGACCGCGGCCTGGAGCACGAACTTGGGCACGAACGTCACCATCGCCACACCGCCGTTCGCGGGCAGGCGCTCCAGCACGTCGTCGGGGATGTTGCGCGGGTGGTCGCACACCGCCCGGGAGGAGGAGTGGGAGAAGATCACCGGGGCCGCCGTGGTGTCGAGGGCGTCCCGCATCGTCGTCGCCGCCACGTGCGAGAGGTCGACGAGCATGCCGAGGCGGTTCATCTCGCGGACGACCTCGCGGCCGAAGGCGGTCAGGCCCCCGGCCCGCGGCTCGTCGGTCGCCGAGTCCGCCCACGCCACGTTGTCGTTGTGGGTGAGCGTCAGGTAGCGCACGCCCAGTTCGAACAGCCCCCGCAGCGTGCCGAGGGAGTTCGCGATGGAGTGGCCGCCCTCGGCGCCCATCAGCGAGGCTATGCGCCCGCCCGCCCGCGCCGCCTCCATGTCGGCGGCGCTCAGGGCGCGTTGCAGGTCCCCCGGGTACCGTGCGATCAGCCGGCCCACGCAGTCGATCTGTTCGAGCGTCGCGGTCACCGGATCGGACAGGTGGCAGGGCACGTACACGGACCAGAACTGCGCGCCGACCCCGCCCTCGCGCAGCCGCGGCAGGTCGGTGTGCAGGTGCGCGTCCTGACGGGTGGCGATGTCGCGGGCGTCGAGGTCGTAGCGGACCTGCTCGCGCAGCGCCCAGGGAAGGTCGTTGTGCCCGTCGACGACCGGGAACTCCCGCAGCAGCAGCCGCGCCTGGTCCAGCAAGGTCATCGCGGTCACTTCCCCGAGCCGAACCCGAAGCCCGCCGATCCGTCGACCTTGGAGCGCAGGCGCTTGCCCTTCTCGGTGGCCTGGTCGTTGAGGTCCTGCTGGAACTCCCGCATCCGGCCGAGGATCTCCTCGTCGTGCACGGCCAGGATGCGGGCCGCGAGCAGACCGGCGTTGCGGGCGCCGCCCACCGAGACCGTGGCCACCGGTACCCCGGCCGGCATCTGCACGATCGACAGGAGCGAGTCCATGCCGTCCAGGTGCTTCAGCGGGACCGGGACGCCGATCACCGGCAGCGGGGTCACCGAGGCCAGCATGCCGGGCAGGTGCGCGGCACCGCCCGCGCCGGCGATGATCACCTTCAGGCCGCGGTCCGCGGCCTGCTCGCCGTACGCGATCATCTCGCGCGGCATGCGGTGCGCGGAGACGACGTCGACCTCATACGGGATCTCGAACTCGTCGAGGGCCTGGGCGGCCGCCTCCATGACGGGCCAGTCGGAGTCCGACCCCATGACGATGCCTGCAACGGGACTCATTCGGTGATGGTGCCTCTCAGGTAGCCGGCAGCGTGACGCGCGCGCTCCAGCACGTCGTCGAGGTCGTCGCCGTAGGTGTTGACGTGGCCGACCTTGCGGCCGGGCTTCACGTCCTTGCCGTACATGTGGATCTTCAGCCGCGGGTCGCGGGCCATGCAGTGCAGGTACGCGGAGTACATGTCCGGGTAGTCGCCGCCGAGGACGTTCACCATGACCGTCCACGGGGTCCGCGGGCGGGGGTCGCCGAGCGGCAGGTCGAGGACCGCCCGTACATGGTTGGCGAACTGCGAGGTGATCGCGCCGTCCTGGGTCCAGTGGCCCGAGTTGTGCGGGCGCATCGCCAGCTCGTTGACGAGGACGCGTCCGTCGCGGGTCTGGAACAGCTCGACGGCGAGGTGGCCGACGACACCGAGCTCCTTGGCGATCGTCAGGGCCAGCTGCTCGGCGCGCATCGCCAGGTCCGCGTCCAGGTCCGGGGCCGGGGCGATGACGGTGTCGCACACCCCGTTCACCTGCCGCGACTCGACCACGGGGTAGGCCACCGCCTGGCCGTGCGGGGACCGTACGACGTTGGCGGCCAGCTCCCGCACGAAGTCGACCTTCTCCTCGGCGATGACCGGGACGCCGGCGCGGAACGGCTCCGCGGCCTCCTCGACCGACCCGACGACCCACACGCCCTTGCCGTCGTAGCCGCCGCGGACCGTCTTCAGCACGACCGGGAAGCCGTCACCCTCAGTGGCGAAGGCGGCGACGTCCTCGGGGTCGCTCACGATCCGGTGCCGCGGGCACGGCACCCCGAGCGCATCGAGCCTGGCCCGCATCACGCCCTTGTCCTGGGCGTGCACGAGCGCGTCCGGGCCGGGGCGCACGGGGATGCCGTCCGCCTCCAGGGCCCGCAGGTGCTCGGTGGGCACGTGCTCGTGATCGAAGGTGATCACGTCGCAGCCCTGCGCGAAGGCCCGCAGCGTGTCCAGGTCGCGGTAGTCGCCGACGACGACGTCGCTGACGACCTGGGCCGCGGAGTCCTGCGGGGTGTCGCTGAGAAGCTTGAACCTGATGCCGAGCGGGATGCCCGCCTCGTGTGTCATACGAGCGAGCTGCCCCCCGCCGACCATGCCGACTACCGGGAACGTCACGCACCTAGGGTATCGGCCGCGCCAGGGTGGCCGGTTTCCGCGCCTGTGGCCGTCTTCCTCCCGTCTCGGCGGCATCGTTCTTTCCGTCCTCATGAATGCTCCACGGGCGGCGGTCACAGCCGCTGGTTAGCATGGCGTGGTTGACGGAACCGCTCGGCGCGCCCTGCCGACCGGACGATGCGACGGACCGACACGACCGCGACCCGACGGGGGCTGGCGACACGATGGGCAGTGGTTCCACGGGCTTGCAGGACAAGCCCCGCGGCGGGGTGCGCCGGCAGCTCGACCAGCTGGTGCGCGAGATCGCCAAGTTCGGCGCGGTCGGCGGCCTCGGCACGCTGGTGAACTTCGCGGTCTCCAATCTCCTGTGGCACACCACGAACCTGCAGGCGGTACGCGCCAACGTGATCGCGACGGTGGTCGCCATCGCCTTCAACTACGTGGGTTTCCGCTACTTCACGTACCGGGAGCGCGACAAGACCGGCAGGACGAGGGAGCTCACGCTCTTCCTGGCGTTCAGCGCGGTGGGACTCGTGATCGAGAACGGCGTGCTCTACACCGCCATCTACGGATTCGGCTGGGACAGCTCGCTGCAGCGCAATCTCTTCAAGGTCTTCGGCATCGGCCTGGGAACACTGTTCCGTTTCTGGTCGTACCGCTCGTGGGTCTTCCGGACGCTGCCGGCCCGCGAGGCGGTGGTGGGCGCGGAGTCGATACTCCAGGAGGCGACCCGGCGCCGTCGCGACCAGCGCGTCCACCGCTGATCCGGCCGCCCACCCGGTCGGCTTCCCTTCCTCTGCCTGACCGTCTGCTCCGGGCCTGCCTGACCGTCTGCTCCGGCCCTACCTGACCGTCTGCTCCGGCCCCTCCCTCGTCGGTGGCACCTGCAGCGGTGTGCGCGACAGGAACAGGCCGAAGACCGCGGGCTTGGCCTGGAGCATCTCCAGCCGTCCGCCGTCCGCCTCCGCCAGGTCGCGGGCGACCGCCAGGCCGATGCCCGTCGAGTTGCGGCCGCTGATGGTGCGCTCGAAGATCCGGGAGCCCAGCTGCGGCGGCACCCCCGGGCCCTCGTCGGTGACCTCCACGACCGCCTGGTTGCCGGTGACACGGGTGCGCAGGGCGACCGTGCCCCCACCGTGCATCAGCGAGTTCTCGATCAACGCGGCCAGCACCTGGGCGACCGCGCCGGGGGTGCCCACGGCCCGCAGATGCCGTTTGCCGGAGCTGACGATCGCACGGCCCGCGCTGCGGTAGGCCGGACGCCACTCGGCGAGCTGCTGCTGGATGACCTCGTCCAGGTCGAAGGAGACCGCCGAGCGGGTGCGCGGGTCGCGGGCGTTGGTCAGCAGCCGCTCGACGACGTCGGTGAGCCGCTCCACCTGCGCCAGCGCGATGGTCGCCTCCTCCTTCACGGTCTCCAGGTCGTCGGTGAGGGCGATCTCCTCCAGGCGCATGGACAGCGCGGTCAGGGGCGTCCGCAGTTGGTGGGAGGCGTCCGCGGCGAGGCGGCGCTCGGCGGTCAGCATGCGCGCGATCCGCTCCGCCGAGGCGTCGAGGACGTCGGCCACCCGGTCCAGCTCCGGGACCCCGTACCGCTTGTGGCGCGGCCGCGGATCACCGGAGCCGAGGCGCTCGGCGGTCTCGGCGAGGTCCGTGAGCGGGGAGGCCAGGCGGTTGGCCTGGCGCACGGCGAGCAGGATCGCGGCGATGATCGCCAGCAGCGCGACCAGGGCGATGATCATCAGCGTGCGGCCGACCTCGCGGGTGACGGCGGAGCGCGGCTCCTCGACCCGGACCGTCTCGCCCTCCTCCCCCTGGGCCGTGGAGTGGATGACGTCGCCGACGGGCTTGGCGCCGATCTCGATGGGGGCCTGGCCGGGGATGGTGATCACGGCGTACTTGTCGGCGGTGATCTGGCCTTCCAGGATCGCGGGAGAGACCTTCTGGGCACCGAGGAGGCGGCTGTCCACGATGCTGGCGAGCCGCAGGGCCTCCGAGTCGACACGCTCTCGCGCGCTGTTGCTGATCGTCCGGGTCTCGACGATCACCAGGGAGACCCCGAAGACGGCGATCACCACGAGGACGACGGCGAGGGTGGACTGGATGAGACGACGACGCACGGGGCCCTCCGGGCGATGGCTGGACAAGGACCAGTGTGCCCCGGACGGGGCGGCAACCCGGCAGGGGGAGCCCGCCGGGGATCCGGCCGGGCCCGGCGGAGTGCCTGGTGCCCCAGCGGGCAACGTCTGCCCCGTCGCTCTCCGCGCCCACCGGACGCCCGGCACGCTCCCCCGGGCTCTTCGAGCAGGGGGCACCCCCGCACACCGCACCGGCCGAGAGCCCGGGTACGTCCGGTACGGGGACTTCCGGCCGGCACGCCGGGAGCACGCTCCCCCACGCCCGGCTCCGCTAGACCGGGGGGACCCCCACGACGCCGCTCCCTGACGGGCGGACGCCGCCTGCCGGGGCCCTAGGGGGTGTTTCGAAAGTCCCGCACAGCACCCACGGCGCCCGGCACGCTCTCCCAAGCTCTTCGAGCAGGGGGCACCCCCACTCGCCGCACCGGCCGAAACCCCAAGTACGTCCAGTACGAGGGCCTTCGTCCGGCACGCCGAGAGCACGCACCGGACACCGCGGGCACCGCACAGGACTTTCGAAACACCCCCTAGCTCTTCTCGAAGCGGAAGCCCACGCCCCGCACCGTCGCGATGTACCGCGGGTTCGCCGCGTCGTCCCCCAGCTTCTTGCGGAGCCAGGAGATGTGCATGTCCAGGGTCTTCGTGGACGACCACCAGGTCGTATCCCAGACCTCGCGCATCAGCTGGTCGCGCGTGACGACCCGGCCCGCGTCCCGGACCAGGACCCGCAGCAGGTCGAACTCCTTCGCGGTCAGCTGCAGCTCCTCGTCCCCCATCCACGCCCGGTGCGACTCGACGTCGATGCGCACCCCGTGCGTGGCCGGCGGCTGGGCCGGCTCGGTGGCGCCGCGCCGCAGCAGCGCCCGGACGCGGGCGAGCAGCTCGGCCAGCCGGAACGGCTTGGTGACGTAGTCGTCGGCGCCCGCGTCCAGGCCCACGACGGTGTCCACCTCGTCGGCGCGCGCGGTCAGGATGAGAATCGGCACCGTGTGGCCCTCGGCGCGCAGTCTGCGGGCCACCTCCAGACCGTCCATGCCGGGCAGCCCGAGGTCCAGCACGACGAGGTCCACGCCGCCCTGCATCCCGGCGTCGAGCGCAGTGGGGCCGTCCTCGCGCACTTCGACCTCGTAACCCTCCCGGCGCAGGGCGCGGGCCAGCGGCTCCGAGATGGACGCGTCGTCCTCGGCGAGCAGTACACGGGTCATGGGGTGATGGTAGTCCGCCCGCGATGGGAGCATGAGCGTGATCGCAGGTGTGAGCGACGCTCGGGCGCTCTTACCTTCGGCTGCCACGCTACGGCGGCGGCATCACCGGCCGTCATGGGGACGCACACTTGCGTCTAAGGGGTGCCATACGGGTGAACACCTTCGAATAAGTGCCCGCGACAGCGGATTCACCTGTGATGCTTGTCTCAAGTCCTTTCATATCCGGTGGTGTCCTGGCGTATCGTCATCGAAACGCCTGTAGCACCATCGGGGACCTTTGGCGGGTACGTGACGCTGAAGGTCTCTTTTGTGTGCGGGCCGGCCACCGCCGGCCCCGAAAGGAATGACCTGTGCCGGGCCTCACACGCGTCGACGCGCGCAGAGGCGTGGATCCCGGTGGTCGCCGTCCACCGCTCCGAGACCCGGAGCGGACACCCCGTGGGCGTAGAGGGACGGCCGGTCCCGCCGGTTCCGGCCGCCCCCACCGGGCGCGCCACGCTCACGCAGCGCGTTCACGGGCTGGGGCGGTGGGCTCGCGACCTGCCGGAAGTTCACCCCGACCGCCCGTAACTACACCGCCTCGAAGCTGATGCCCCAGGTCGGCCTGCGGGTGAGCGAGGCATGCGGCCTTGACCTGGACGACATCAAGTGGGACCTGGGCCGCTTCGGCAAGCTCCACGTCCGCCACGGCAAAGGCGCCCGCGGCTCGGGGCCGCGCGAGCGGATGGTGCCGCTGATCAACGGCGCCGACCGGACGCTGCGGTGGTTCATCGAGGACGTGTGGGGCCAGTTCGACGACAATCACACCCGGCCCGGTGCCCCGCTGTTCCCGAGCGAGCGGAAGAACACCGACGGTTCCGCCCGCCGGGTCGGCGACGACGCCCTGCGCAACGGTCTCGACAACGCCGTCGAGGCTCATCTGCCGGGCTGGACGGACAAGTTGACGCCGCACGTCCTGCGGCATTTCTGCGCGTCCCAACTCTATGGGAACGGGCTGAACCCGCTCGCGATCCAGGAGGTTTTGGGACATTCCTGGATTACCGCCACGATGTGGTACATCCACGTGCAGCAGATCTGGGTCGAGGACGCCTGGGTCGCCGGGATGGAACGGGCCGCGAAGCGGCTGGAAGGACTGGCCCGATGAGGTGGAACCTGCGGCTGACCGCCGCAAACAAGGGTATCTGGAAGGCGTCCGAGCTCCAGCGGAGCCTGGCCGAGCACGGCCTGGTGATCTCGGCCGGGAAGATGTCCGGACTGTGGTCCGGCCAGCCGGTCTCCCTCAAACTGGACGACCTGGACGTCATCTGCGTCGCGCTCGGCTGCGAGATCGGCGACCTGCTGATCCCGGAACCGCAGAAGGTCACCCGCCCCGGCAAGGAGAACACCAGCCGGACCGCTGTCGGCGCCGCCGCACCGGTTCCGGCGGTGGTGCCCAAGCGCCGCGACGGCCGGTCGCTGCCGCCTGCATGAGCCGGTGTCCGAAGGGCTACCGCAATCCCACCGACTCCTGCGACGGCTGCCTGGCCTGGGGCGACTTCAGCGGACGGCTCTGCCCGACCTGCTACATGTTCGGCCGCAGCCACGCGACGGCCGTCTGCGCCGGCTCCGCCGTATCCAGCCGCTGAAGTGGGATTTCTGTCGTCTGTGCTGGTGCCAGGCCCGGCTGGGCGCCCAGGCCGCTGTCGGCCGGCTGGCCGCGGAGGCCGATGTGAGGGCCCGCCTCAACGCGGTCCGGCACCATCAGCTGTTCTTCATGGGCATGCACCACCGCAACGGATCGGCACTCGCCCCTCGGCGGCGCGGCGGACGGCGGGGCGCCCCTCGCAAGCCGCCGCCCGCACCGGCCTGGCGGCCGAATGCCGGCTGGAGACAACTGCCGCTGTTCGGACAGGTCCCGCGCGACTACAGCCGTCTCGACCCCTCCGGCGTTGACTTGACCAGCCCTGGCTGACCTGGGCGAAGTACCTCGCTCACCGGTTCGCCGAGGCACGGGGCTGGGGGAGGCAACATCCGCTTCGCCGTCAACCGCGGCCTGGCCCTTGTCCTCACCGGGTACGTCGAGGGCGACGTCATCCGGCACAGCGAGATCTTCACCCCGCTCCGGTCCCGCGACCTCCCGGTCGGCCACGTCGTCACGGTCCTGGAGGAGATGGGGATCTTCGAGGACGACAGCGAACCCTCCTTCGAACGCTGGCTCGTAGAAAGGCTGAAGGGGCCCGCACCCGGCATCCGCTGGGAGGCCGAGCGCTGGACCCGCGTCCTGCGCGACGGTGGCCCCCGCAGCCTCCCGCGGCGGGAAGGCACGGTCTGGCTCTACCTCAACCGTGTCCGGCCGGCCCTGCTGGAATGGTCGGACCGCTATGACCACCTGCGGGAAGTGATCCGCGACGACGTCCGGACCTACATCAAGACACTGCACGGCCACCAGCGGCGTGACCAACTCGTGGCCCTGCGCTCGCTGTTCTCCTGGGCCAAGCGGAATGGGCTGCTTTTCCGCAACCCGACCAGCCGGATCAAGGTCGGTCAGTACGAGTACGGCGTGCTCCAGCCGCTGGTCCCCGCCCAGGTCGGCCGGTCCGTCGCGGCGGCCACCACCCCGGCAACACGACTCATCCTCGCCCTCGCAGCGGTGCACGCCGCCCGGGTCGCCCAGATCGGCATGCTCATGCTCGACGACGTCGACCTCGGCAACCGACGGCTGACCATCGCCGGACGCGTCCGCCCGCTCGACGACCTCCCCCTGAAACTGCTGCTGGACTGGCTGGAGCACCGGCGAAACCGGTGGCCGAGCACCGCGAACCTCCATCTGCTGATCAACAACCAGACCGCCACCAGGACCAGCCGCGCCAGCAACCACTGGATCAGCGCCTCGATGCGCGGCCAGGACGCGACGCTGGAGCGGCTCCGCGTCGACCGGCAGCTCGAAGAGGCCCTGACCCACGGGCCCGATCCACTTCACCTCGCCGAGGTGTTCGGGCTCGACGAGAAGACCGCAATGCGCTACGCGGACTCCGCACGGGCACTACTGGAACAGGCAACCGAGCACTCGGCATCGCCCTCGGGAAAAGAACTTGGCCCAAATTGACGGGACTTGAAGAATGACGGCCATGCAGACCCGACAGGCATGGCCTGATGACGCATCAGCGGTCGCCGGTGTTTACGTGCGCTCCTGGCAGGCGGCCTTTGCCGGTCTTGTCCCCCAGCCCTACCTCGGCGCCATGGACCCAAGCCGCGAAGAGTCCGAGTGGAAGACACGCATCGCGGAGACACGATGGCCATTGTCGGGAGTACTGGTAGCCGAAACCGAGGCGGGGATCGTCGGATTCGCAGGTTTCGGCCCGTCTCAGACGACCCCTGCCGCCGCGGAAATCGGCACGCTTTACGCGATGCCCGAGGTCTGGGGAACTGGGATCGGGAAGCACTTGATGCTGGCCACGTTGACGACTCTCCGACAGGCCGAGTACACGGAAGCCACCTTGTGGGTCCTGGAAGACAATTGTCGCGCCCGGCGCTTCTACGAAGCTGTCGGCTGGCGCGCAGACGGCGCAGCCGTGGAAGACACCACCGGTGGGGCTTCTCTCAACAAGTTGCGCTACCGCCGCCCTCTTGGCTAACCGCTCGGCGTCTTGCCCGTCCAGGGGACCAGGAACGGCAAGGTCGCGAGTTGGCCTCGAACCCACGGAAGCAACTCCGCAGAGCATGACGACGAACCCTTGAGTTCCCACCGAGAACCCTTCAGTTTGCGTGAACTCGCGGGACTCATGGGGCCTGAGGAACATCCATGCCAGATCGTGCGCTAAGCCTCCGTCGTCCCTGGTGGGTGGTCGGTGGGCCGCTGGCGGTGGGATCGGTCTGAAGTCGTCCCGCAGATAACGCTCTATTATCTGCGGGAGCTTGGTTCGTCACCTGCGGTGACGTTCTCCGGGCCGTACGTGAAGCGGCCCTGTTATCCGTGGCAAGGGGGAAGCGGTGCCCACCGTGGTGCAACTGCCGGCCGGGAAGACGTTGACCGTCCGCGCGGCGGCAGACGCCTTCCTCGACTCGCTGCGCAATCCGAACACGGTCCGCAGCTACGGAGAGTCGGCGTCGGCATGACCGCCGAGCGGATCGGGGAGGCCCGCCCGCTGGGGTCGGTCGCGGACGACGAGATCGGCGAGGCCCTGGAACTGCGGTGGGGCACTGCGGCGGTCAGCACCTGGAACGCCCGCCGGACGGCAGTGCTCTCCTGGCTGGGCTGGTGCGAGTTGTACGGCTACGACGCCCCGGCGGTCCCGGCCGGGACGAAGCGGCTGGCGGTGCCGGACTCCAAGACCCCGGCCCGATCGAAGATGGCCGTGGACCGACTCATCGCCCGCCGCGAGGTCCACCTGCGGGAGAAGACACTGTGGCGGATGCTCTACGAGACCGCCGCCCGCGCGGAGGAGATCCTCGGCGTGAACATCGAGGACCTGAACCTCGCCGCCCGCCGCTGCCCGGTAAAGGCCAAGGGCGCCCGCAGCAAGACCCGCCGCCGCGGTCAGGCGCGAGAGAACTTCGTGCTGGAGACCGTCTACTGGGACGCCGGCACCGCCCGTCTCCTGCCCCGGCTGCTGCGCGGCCGTATCCGGGGGCCGGTGTTCGTCACCCATCGCCGCCCCGGCCCGGGGAAGGTGGTCAGCCCGCGCGACGTGTGCCCGGACACCGGCATGGCCCGCCTCTCCTACGGCCAGGCCCGCGCCCTGCTCGACGAGCACACCGCCGTGCGCGGGCCGGGGACGGGCTGGGACCTGCACGAGTACCGTCATTCCGCCCTGACCCACCTGGGCGAGCAGGGCGCCTCCCTGCTGATGCTGATGGCGAAGTCGAGGCACAAGAAGCCGGAGAACGTCCGCCGCTACTTCAAGCCGTCCCCCGAGGCGATCTCGGAGCTGACCAGTCTGCTCGCACCTGGCGACAGCCGCCGGTGAATGCGCGGTGCTGCCGAGACCGGTGCGTATCCGCGTCCGCGTCTCCACCGGTCCGATGCGGGCCGTGGTGGGACTGGGGCACTTGCTATAATCCACGAGTCGGCCTTCGGCGCCCCAGGTTGGGTGCGCGCGAAGGCTTTTTTCATGCCTTCTGACACATCTGCCTCCGGCACACCTCCCACCACCTACCATGACCTGCTCCGCAACCGTGAATTCGTCGGCCTGTACGCCAGCTTCACACTGACGGTCGCCGCGAGCACCTTGTCGGGCTTCGCGCTCGGCACGCTGGTCAACCAGCAGACCAAGTCCCCGTTCCTGACCGCTGTGAGCATGTACGGCGCCACCTTCGCGACGGTACTCGGTGCGCTGACGCTGATGTCGGTCGCGGACGGAAGCCATCCTCGCCGGACCCTCGTCGCGCTCCAGTGCCTCTCGCTCGTAGGTGTTGCCGCACAGGCGGTTCCAGGGCTGCCGCTCGCCGCCCGGTTCGGTCTGCTCCTTGTACTGGGGTTCTTCCAGTCCCTGGGAACGGGCACACGGATGGGACTGCTCGCCGAGGTAGTGCCGACCTCCGCCTATGCACTGGCACGTTCGCTGATGAACATCACCTCGGGAGGCATGGCCATCCTCGGCTACGCCATCGGCGCCGTACTGCTGCGGTACCTGAGCCCGCAGGAGGTCTTCGCCGTCGCGACCGCCCTGACCGGCGGTGGATTGATCATCGTGGCGGTGACGGTCCGGGAACGCTCGATCCGTCTGACCCGGCGCCCTGGACTGTGCCAGACCTGGACGACGAACATCGAGCTTTTCTCCCACTCCGGCCAACGCGCGCTGCTGCTGAACCTGTGGGTCCCCAATGGCCTGATCGTTGGCTGCGAGGCCCTGTTCATCTCCTACGCCCCCCATCACGCCGGCGTCTTCCTGGCCGCCGGATCGGCAGGCATGCTCCTCGGTGACCTTGCGGTCGGGCGGCTGTTCACCGCCGAGCAGCGACGCCGCTACGCATTCGCCCTGCGACTGCTGCTCGCCGCCCCCTACCTGCTGTTCGCCGTCCACCCGCCCGTGCTGGTGGCGACAGCCGCGGTGTTCATCGCCAGTGCCGGCTTCGCTGCCACCCTGCCGCTCCAGGAGCAGCTTCTGGAGTTGACCCCTGATCCGGTCCGTGGCCAGGTCCAGGGAGTTGAGTCCGCCGGCCGGATGACGTGGCAAGGTATCGGAGCCGCGATCGCTGGTGGCGTTGCCCAGCACTTCACTGCTGGCACGGCCATCACCTTTGTGGCCGCAGTCTCCATCGCCATCACCCTCTTCTCCCGGCCCTTCGTGGTCCGCGCCCGAGCCGTCCGCGTCCAGGCGGCCAACGCATAGAGTTCCCAGACGGTGCGAGCGGCGGGCGCGGCCAGACGCGCCCGCCGCGTCTCGCTACTCGTCGACAGCGTCCGCCTCCACCAGCACCTGCCGCGGGTCCGGCATGAACCGGCCCAAAAACCGCACGCTGGTGTGCTGGACCGCGTACCCGAGCCGGTTGTGCGACCGCCGCTTGGCCTGCACCGCCTCCCGGTCCGCGTCGTCCAGGAAGAAGTACCGCTTCAGCTCCGCCCGCGAGGGCGCCTCGTGGAATGACCTGTACCGGGCCGCCTGTTCATCCGTCAGGAACTCGACCGCCACAACAGCTCTCCGAAGATCGACAACAACGACCCGCGAAGGCTCTGACGCTCAATCACCCCAGGTCAAAGCACCAAACAGCCCGGTGAACCCTTAGCGCACGATCTGACACGGATGTTCCTCAGGCCCCGGCATGGAGGCGTCGGCGGGGTGGGTAGCGGGGGTCCACGGTCCTCCCGGTACCCGCCCGCCCTCAGGGCCGCGCGAGCGGCACGGTCAGCGCACCCGCCGGGGCAGGAACGTGAACACCGCGCCGCCCAGCAGGATCGCCGTCCCGGCCACCAGGCCCAGCGCCTTGAGGGTGCCGTGGTCCTCCGCGCCCGTCTGGGCCAGGCCGCCGGACGTGCCGGAGGACGACGACGAGCCGCCGGTCGACGAGCCGCCGGACGCCCCGCCCGGCTGCTGCGAGGTGTCCAGGGTCAGCGACACCTCCGTCTTCGTCGGTGTGCACGTCGTGGTGGTGCCGAGGGCCTTGATGGTCAGGACGCCCGGCGACAGCGTCGACTGCCCGCTCGCGCCCGGCTTGTACGTGCCCGTCAGGTCCGGGATCTCGATCGGGTCGCCCGACTTGATGTCCTTGGCGTTCGTGGGGCCCTCGACGTGCACGGTGCCCTTGTCGGCGCCGCCGAGCACGACCTCCATCGACGGCTTCACGGAGTCCTTCGGGATGTCCGCCGGGCTGTTCATCACCGACTTCTTGAACTGCACCGTGAGGTCGAAACTCCCGCCGGTCTTCTTGGCGTTGACCTGGACGGGAGACGTGGCGTTCTTGTCGCCGATGGGCGTCTTGCAGGCGTACGGGACCTGGACCTCCTTGCCGGTGAAGTCCGTCTGCCCGCCGCTGCCGCCGCCGGTGCCGGATCCTCCGCCGGTGCCGCTCGCGCTCGCCGTCGGGGACGCCGGGGAGGAACCGGTCGGCAGCCCGGTGGGCAGCCCTGTGGGCACGCCCGTCGGCAGGGTGGGCAGGCCCGTGGGCGGCCCGCCCGAACCCCCGTCGGCGCCCGTCACCTTGATGGTGGCGGACGACGGCACGGTCTCCTGCGGGGAGCACTTGGTGTCGGTCGAGATCGGCTTGCTGACGTTGATGTCGTACGCGTCCGGCGTCAGCGTCACCTCGCCGGCCGTGGTCAGCTTCAGCCTGCCCGTCATGTCGGAAAGCTTCATGTCGCTGTTCTTGGGGATCGGCGGGTTCGACCGCGGCCCCTCCATCGCGATGTCCGCGGTCTGCGCGCCCGCCGCCTTCAGCGTCCCCGTCGGCTTGACCGTGTCCTTCTCCAGGTCGAGCACATCGGGGTTCTTGGACGCGGCCTGCACGAACTTCCAGGTGATCGTCACCTCGTCACCGACCTTCGCCTCGGCCGGCGCGGTGATCTGCACCTCGGTGGTGCCCTCGACCGGGGGCAGCCCGGAGATCGAGGGCGGGATGCACTCGGTCTTGTACGACACTTCGGCGGCCTGGGCCGGCGCGGCGGCCACGCCGAACAGGATGCCCGCGCCACCGAGCATCAGCGCCGCTCCGGCCGCGCTCGCCCTCCGGCTTCTGCCCCCTGCCGCAAGGACTCTCCGTTGCGTGCTCACGTGTTTCCCTTCGTCGGGGTCGTCGGACTGTTCTCCTGCGGTGCGGAGAGCCGACCGTTCGCCGTGGTCGCCGGATCCGAGTCGGGGGTGAACCACGGCAGGGCCGAACGGGTACGGGCCGAGGGAGCGGGCGGGCCGGCGCCCGGCTTCGGCAGACGCAGGGTGAGTTCGGGCAGCCGCAGGCCCCGGCGGTGCGCCGCCCGCCGCACGGGCCCGCGCGGCCGCACCCGGTCCACGACGGCCATCCCGGCGCGGAACACCGCCGCCGGTACGACCATGCAGAGCAGGATCCAGAAGAGGGTCACGCCCCACGGACGGCCGACTCCCCATGGCTGTTCGGCAAGGACCTTGCCGCTGTACTCCAGCGAGACCGTGTAGTCGCCGTGGGCGCCCGCCGACAGCTCCACCGGCAACTCGATCCGCGCCCTCTTGCCGGGGGCGATGGTGCCGTGCCACTGCTGCTCGTCCCACTGCGGCGCGAACACCCCGTGGGAGGTGCCCACGCGGAAGAGGGGGTTCTTCACCGGCGAGGAACCGACGTTGCCCACGGTGAACACGAGCGTGCGGGACGGCGGCGCCCCGAACCAGGTCAGCAGCCCGCTGGACCCGTCCAGGCGGGTGTCCGTCAGCACCGAGAGCCGTCCCGCGGGGGACTGGGCGGGCAGCGGTTCCACCGGGTGCCCGGCGACCTGGAAGATCGCGTCGGCGTCGGCCTTCGCGCCGGTGACGGTGGCGACGTGCACCACGCAGGGGCAGGGCACGGGCGGCTCGGCCACCGGCAGCTTCCTGCGGAACGTGCCCCCGTCGTCGGTGGTGACGGCCCGGCCGTCCGCGTTGGCGCAGGAGTTGGTGCCTTCGATCACACCGCGGGAGGGCACCGACTGCCCGCAGATCAGGATCATCAGCAGCGTCCTCGGCCGCCAGCCGCTGCCGGTCACGGTGATCGAACCGCCGGTCCCCGCCTGGGAGGCGGACAGGTCGACGGCCGGCTTGCCGGCGCCCCAGGCCGACGGCGCCAAGGGCGCCAGGACGAGCATGAGCAGCGCCACCAGCGCCGGAATACGCCCCTTCACTTCACCGCTCCCGTCAACTCGACGTCCCTGCCCGGCCGGTCGTCCGCGTCCGGGTCCCGGTCCGGCGGGCGGCGCCTGCGGCGTCGTACGACCACGGCGGCGCCCACGGCCGCGAGCAGCCCGGCGGCGGTGCCGGCCACCGTCCCCCAGGGCACGAACCACGCCGACGCGGACCCGGAGCCGTGTGCCCCGCCCGCCGCCGTGACCGTGAGCCGTACCTCCACCGCGTCGAGCGCCGGGCGGTGCGGCCACGGCTCGGTGAGCCGGACCCGGCGGCCCGGCAGCAGTTCCAGGGGCAGGGTGCGCGGGGCGCGGTCCAGGGCCCGGCCGAAGAGGCCGTCGGCGCGCACCGCGAGCCTCGGGGTCAGCACGGTCGTGCCGCGGTTGACCAGTTCGTACGAGATCCGCCCGCCGCGCACGGCCACGTGCTCCACGGTCAGCGCGGACAACGCGGCTCCCGCCACGCGCAGTCGGACGCGTACGGCCGTGGAGCGGGTGCCCACGCCGGCCACGATCGCGCCCGGGTGGTCGCCGGGCGCGGCGCCCGCGGGGACGGTCACGGTGAACGGCACATCGGCCCGGGTACGGGCGGGCACCGTCAGCGACAGGGTGCGCACCGCGGTCCTGTGCCCGCCCGTCGTGCGTGCGAAGGCGATCCAGGCGCCGGTGTCGGCCGGCTTGGCGCGGACCGTGAAGCGGCCGTCCCGGGTGTTGTCCGCATCGGCGCCGCTGAGTCGGACGGTCACCGGCTTCCCGCCCGGATTCAGCACCGACACCGCGTCCTCCAGGACCGTCCCGGGCGCGCCCTCCGCGTAGATGTACGGCCGCCCGTCCGCGCCGCCCGTCGCGGGCGCGATGGACCAGCCGCCGTCGCCGGCCGCGGTGGTGGTGGTGTGGGTGGTGGCCAGCAGGCTCAGGGCGGCGAGGGGGAGGCAGAGGACGTGGCGGGCGTACGGCATCGGCGGCTCCCGACGGGAAGGGGCGGCGCGCAGCGCCTGGTCGAGGGGCGGTGGCCCCCGGGGGTCCGGGGTGCGCCTCAGCGGCGCACGGCCTGGTTGCGGCGCGTCAGCCACAGCACCCCGGCCGCGCCGGAGAGCAGGACCGTGCCGCCGAGGGTGCCGAGGGCGATCGCGGAGTCCTCGGGGCCGGTCTGCGGGAGCTGCCCGCCGGAGTCCGTGCCGCTCTGCCCCGAACCGGAGCCCGAACCGGAGCCCGAACCGGAGCCCGAACCGGAGCCGGAACCGGAGCCGCCCACGGCCGTGACGTCGAGGGCCAGTGACGGCTTCGGGCTGTTGGTGGGCGTGCATGTGGTCGTCGTGCCGAGGGCCTTGATGGTGAGCACACCCGCGGTGAAGGTGACCTTGCCGGACTTCCTGGTCGTGTACGTACCGCTCAAGTCATTGATCTTGATGGGGGTGTTGGCGGGGATGGCCGCCTGGTTGGCGGGGCCCGACACCGACATGGTGCCGCTGTCCGCGCCGCCCAGCCGGATGGTGGCGCTCGGGTTCATCGCGCCCTTGCCCAGTTCGACCGGGCTGGAGGAGACGCCTTTCTGCCATGACATGGTGATCTTGTAGCCGCTGCCGCTCCTGACGCCTTTGATGTCGATGGGCGAGACGGCGCTCTTGTCGCCGATCGGCGTCTTGCAGTGGTAGTTGACGTCGACGACCTCGGCCCGGGCCACAGGAGCGGCCAGCAGCACCGCCGAGCCGGCCAGGGCCGCGGCCGACGCGAACGCGGTGGTTCGTTTCTGGTACGACACGGTCCCCTCATTCCTGACGGCATATCAGATCGGCCGTCAAGGTACGCCCGGGGTCGTGTGGAGGGAAGACACAGAGCGCGCCGGATGTGTGGTGATCCGGCGCGCGAGAAGTGATGTGCGGGGTGACGGGCGGAAGAGAGTCCGAACCGCGGGTAACCCCCGGTCGGGGCTCGCCCCGCCGATCACGCGGGGGCGCCGAGCTCCGCCCACACGGTCTTGCCTGCGGTTCCGGGCGTACGCACGACGCCCCAGTCCAGGCAGAGCCGCTGCACGATGAACATGCCGTGACCGCCGGGTCGTCCGGCGCGGTGCGGGGTGCGCGGCGCGGGCTGCCCGCCGCCCTTGTCGGAGACCTCGATGCGCAGCACCTTGTTGTCACACCCGATCCTGAGCTCGTCGGGACCCTCGGCGTGCAGACACGCGTTGGTGACGAGTTCGGAGACGACGAGCAGCACGTCCTCGGCGGCGGCCCGCTGGTCGGCGGAGGCGGCGGGCAGCCAGCCCCATGCGTAGAGTGCCTGGCGGGTGAAGTCGCGGGCCAGCGGGACGACTCCGCTCTCCCCGTCGAAACTCAACCTGCGAACCTGCTCCCCCGAGGGGCGCGCCTGCTCCCCGGGCGCCCCCGACGAGGCACCCTCGTCGGACGCTCCCCGCGCGGGCGTTCCGGAAGCGCCGCTCCGCTCGGGGCCGCGGTCGCCCGGCGAGTGGGGCCGGGTGGTGCTCATCAGCGCTTCACCTCACCGATTCACCTGTTCACGATTCAAGTCTCAGTACGGAGATCGGCGGCGTTTCCGTCGATCGTTGCTCGCGCCGCTCGCGTACGGCCCCTTTCGTCAGGGCTTCCGGCGTCGGTGCCGACGTGTTCAGCATGTCTCCTGCCCGACCGGATCGCTGGAACACCCCGGGATTCGGACCGGACCTGTGACGCGCATAACGCGCCCCTCGCGACAGAAACCGGGCGGGGACCCGCCCGCCACCCCCCTACTCGGCCAGGGCGGCGTCCAGCGTGTCGTGAACGGTGAAAACGGCGTCCGCCCCGGTGATCTCGAAGACCCGTGCCACCACCGGCAGCATCCCGGCCAGATGGACCCCGCCACCGGCGGCCTCGGACTTCAGCCGGGCGCCTAGCAGCACGTTCAGCCCGGTGGAGTCGCAGAACTCCAGCCGTGAACAGTCCACGACCAGGCGTGAGAGCCCCTTTTCGAGGCAGTCGTCGAGTGGTTCGCGCAACAGATCGGCGGTGTGGTGATCCAGCTCACCCGCCGGTGTCACGACGGCACTCGTGCCCTCTTGCCGCACCTCGACCAATAGCCGGCCAGACTGTGCGCTGCCGACCGTCCCGCGGTCCATGCCGTCTCTCTCCCGACCGTCGTGGCTGCTGATGGACGCCCTGGAACACTACGCCTTCCCTGCGCCCCTCGACACCCGAACAACCTCGTGAAGTCGGACATTTCACTACAGAACGCACTTGCGATGAGTCGACGAATGCGGGTAGGGCTAGTAGGGACACCCAGTCGACCCAGCCGGCTTTGGAGGCGCCGCACACGGCAGTGCACGTATTGGCATCGGCAGCCATATGCCGAGAACGATGGAGGACATCATGTCACCCCGGCTCGACGCATCGCAGACCCAGAGGGCGACGTCGGCACTCCCACCACAGCGATCGGTTCGCGACCGCGCAGGCGTCTTCGCCGACCGCGGCGCCCCCACCGGACCCGAAGGCCTCACCGGGACCGAAGAGCTCGCCGGTCCTGAGGGCCTCACCTGGTCCGACGGTCCCCCCGCATCCGAGGCACTCGCCGGGCTTCCGGAGATCCCCCCCTACGACGAGGTGGGGCCGGTGGACGCACGGGCCCTGTCCAAGACTCTCTTCGAACGTCTGGAGTCGCTCGAAGAAGGCACGCACGAGTATTCGTACGTCCGCAACACCCTCGTCGAACTCAACCTGGCCCTGGTGAAGTTCGCCGCCGCGCGCTTCCGCTCGCGCAGCGAGCCCATGGAGGACATCATCCAGGTCGGCACGATCGGCCTGATCAAGGCGATCGACCGCTTCGAACTCAGCCGCGGCGTCGAGTTCCCCACCTTCGCGATGCCGACGATCGTCGGCGAGATCAAGCGCTTCTTCCGCGACACATCGTGGTCCGTGCGTGTCCCCCGGCGGCTGCAGGAACTCCGTCTCGACCTGGCGAAGGCGGGCGACGTCCTCGCCCAGCAACTCGATCGCGCCCCGACGGTCGCGGAGCTCGCCCAGGCCCTGGGCATCTCCAACGACGAGGTCGTCGAGGGCATGGCGGCCTCGAACGCCTACACGGCGAGTTCCCTCGACGCCCAGCCGGAGGAGGACGACTCCGAGAGCGCGCTCGCGGACCGCATCGGTTACGAGGACCACGGACTCGAAGGCATCGAGTACGTCGAGTCGTTGAAGCCCCTGATCGCCGAACTCCCGCCGCGCGACCGGAAGATCCTGTCACTGCGGTTCGTGGCCAACATGACCCAGTCGGAGATAGGCGACGAGCTGGGCATCTCGCAGATGCACGTGTCACGGCTGCTGTCCCGCACGCTGGTGAGACTGCGGAAGGGCCTCACGGTCGAGGAGTGACGGGCCGTCGATCCGCCCACCGCTCCGCCGCGGGCCCGCCCCGTCGCGGAACCAGGCCCGAAGCAACGGGCCCGGAGGCAAGGTTGTCCGTCCGCCCCGGTGCCGCCCCACGCAACCCGACCCGCTGCCGGGTGGGTTGCATGGGGCGGCACCGGCGTCCCGGCCCACTCGCGGCCCTTCACGGGCCCTTGCCGGCCCGTTCGCCGGCCCGTACATCGGTTACCGCGGGGAACTCCCTTTTCCCAAGGGTCCCCTTCCACCACTATGGTCACCCCGTACCGGCCGGTGCCCCTGAGTTCCAGGCATGCCCGCCGGCCGGAGCAGGGTGCGAGGAGGCACGGGGATGGCCCGGGCGGAGCGGGACGACGACGACGTCGAGGCCACCGGCGGTGGTATGCACAGCGAGGTGTCCGACGCCCGGCTGACCGAGCTGCTGCGCACCGACACCCCGAGCGCGTATCCGGCCCTGCGCGAGCTGCGCGGGCGCCACCGCCCCGCGGTCCTCGCGTACGCGCGCCTGTGCGCGGTCGACGAGACGGCGGCCCGCCAGCTGACCGCCCGGGTGTTCGCGCTCGCCGCCCGCGACACCGCCCACGGCAACGATCCGCGCGGCCCCTGGCGCCACCAACTCCTGCTGCTGGCGGGGCGGGTGGCGGCCTCATGGGCGGCGGACGACGAACGGGCCTCCCGTCTCGACGCGGGCCTGCTCGGTCAGCTGCGCGCGGCCGGGGCCGAGGGCCTCGTCCCGCCCATGCTCACCGCGTTCCGGGCACTTCCCATCCGGGTGCAGAGCCTGGTCTGGTACGGGGTCGTCGAGGAACAACCGGCGGAGCGGACGGCCGGGTTGCTCGGCGTGTCCCCGCAGGACGTGGTGTATGGCACCGAACCCGCGTTCCAGGCGCTGCGCCAGTCCCTGCTGAAGACCCGGCTGGCGGCCTCCGGCAATCCACGCTGCCAGGACTTCCGGCGGCTGATCGAGGAGTCCGTGCGGCCCGGCAGCCCGCGTTACAGTGCCGATCTGCACGCCCATATGACGCTCTGCGGGCACTGCGCCCTCGCCTACGAGGAGCTGTCGCAGCTGCGTGACGCACCGCGCACGGCACTGGCCGAGGGCTTGCTCCCCTGGGGCGGCACGGCGTACGTCATGGACGACACGGACGAGTGGAGCACGGCCGGCGCGCCCCGGGCGGGGCGCCGGTGGCAGGCCCGGCGCACCGCGCTGGCCGCGACGGCCGCCGGTGTGGCGCTGTCCCCGCTGCTGGTCTACCTGCTCGCCTCGGGCGGTTCGGAACCGGCGCGGGCCGCGAGCGCCGTACGCACCCCGCCACCGGCGCCCGCGGTGACGGTGACGGCGACCGTCTCGATGACGCCGTCGCCCTCCCCGACGCCGACGACGAAGGCGCCGAGTCCCCCACCGTCTCCGGCGCCTTCCAGGACGAAGCGCCCGTCGCCGACGCCGAAACCGGAACCGAAGCCTCCCGCGGCGCACCCCCCGAACGGAACGTACGCCCAGGTGGTGAACGTCGCCTCCGGGCAGTGCCTGGACATCCGCGACGGGAACATGGACCTGGGCACGGACGTCATCACGGCGCCCTGCGCCTCGTCCGCCACCCAGCGCTGGCGCGTGGACAGCGCACGCGGCGTCCTCCAGTCGTACGCCGACCCCCGCTTCTGCCTGGACAGCCGCGGCTCCGTCTACAGGGGCGTCGGCATCTGGGAGTGTGCCGCCGTCTACAGCTCCAACGGCCGAAACCTGCGCTTCACGGTCGACTCCCGCGGCGTGATCCGCCCGGGGATCGCCCCGGACCACGCGGTCACACCTTACGGCGGCGGCACGCTGTTCCTGCTGCCGGACCGGGGCGACGACGCCCAGCGGTGGAGGGCGGGCGCGTCCTGACGCACACCCTGCACGCGTGACCGTCAGACCTCGCGCACGCCCCGCCGCCACACCTGCGACACCAGGGGCACCCCCGGCCGGTAGGCCAGGTGGACGTGGCTCGGTGCGTCGAGGACCACCAGATCCGCGTACGCGCCCGGGGCGATACGGCCGATGTCCGTGCGGCGCAGGGCCCGGGCCCCTCCCTCGGTGGCCGACCACACGGCCTCGTCCGGGGTCATGCCCATGTCCCGCACGGCCAGGGCGATGCAGAACGGCACCGAGGACGTGAAGGACGAGCCCGGGTTGCAGTCCGTCGACAGGGCGACCGTGACACCGGCGTCGAGCAGACGGCGGGCGTCGGGCCACCGTGCGCGCGTGGAGAACTCCGCGCCGGGCAGCAGGGTGGCGACCGTGCGGCTGTTCGCGAGCGCGTCCACGTCGGCGTCCGTCAGGTGCGTGCAGTGGTCGGCGCTGGCCGCGTCGAGTTCGACGGCGAGCTGCACGCCCGGGCCGTACGACAACTGGTTGGCATGGACCCGCGGGTGCAGGCCCTTGCGCCTGCCCGCGGTCAGGATCGCGCGGGCCTGATCGCCGTCGAAGGCGCCCTTCTCGCAGAAGACGTCGATCCACCGCGCGTACGGCGCGCAGGCGTCGAGCATCTCGCCGGTGACCAGCGCCACGTAGGCGGCGGGGTCGTCGGCGTAGTCGGGGGAGACGATATGGGCGCCGAGATAGGTGACCTCGTCCGTGTGCGCGGAGGCGAGGCGCAGGGCGCGCGCCTCGTCCTCGACGGTGAGGCCGTAGCCGGACTTCGTCTCCAGGGTGGTGCTGCCCTGGCGGAGGGCCTCGGTGAGGTACCGGACGAGGTTGGCCTCCAGCTCCGCGTCCGTCGCGGCCCGCGTCGCCGCCACCGTCGTACGGATGCCGCCGGCCGAGTAGCCGCGGCCCGACATGCGGGCGTTGAACTCCTCGGTGCGGTCGCCCGCGAAGACGAGGTGCGAGTGGGAGTCCACGAAGCCGGGGATCACCGCCCGGCCGCCGGCGTCGACCCGGTTGTCGGTGGCGGGTGCTTTGCTTGACTCACCGGTCCAGGCGACGCGGTCGCCGTCGATGACGACGGCCGCGTTCTGGATCAGACCGAGGGCGGACGTGCGGGACGTGCCCCCGCTCTCGGATTCACCGGAGCCGGGGGACGCCCGTCCGAGGGAGGGATCGTTGGTGACCAGGGCGGCGATGTTGGTGATGACCGTGCTGCTCATGGTGTCCTCGTGGGTGGCCGGATGGGGATCGGACGTCAGGCGCGCAGGGCTTCGACGGCGTCCGCCAGCGCCCGCGGCACATCCGGTACGTGTGCGTGCGCCCCGTCGCGCACGATGTGCCGGCCGCCCACGACCGTGTGGCGCACGTCCGCTGCCGTCGCGGCGAATACGGCGGTCTCGGCGCCCAGCCGCGGAGGCGGCCCCGCGGTTCTGACCGAGTCGAGCGCGATCGTCGTGAAGTCGGCGAGCGCTCCGGGCTCCAGGACGCCCGCGCCCTCCCAGCCGAGTGCCGTGTGCCCGTCGGCGGAGGCCGCCCGTAGCAGGGCCGCCGCCGTCCAGTGGCCGCGCGTGCGGGTGCGCAGCCGCTCGTTCAGCTCCATCGCGCGCGCCTCTTCGAGAAGGTCGATCACGGCGTGGCTGTCGGAGCCGAGCGACAGCGGTGAACCGGCCGCCTGCAGGGCCGCGGCCGGGCCGATGCCGTCGGCGAGGTCCCGCTCGGTGGTGGGGCACATGCAGGTGCCGGTGCCCGTCGAGCCGATCAGCGCGATGTCCTCGTCCGTCAGGTGCGTGTTGTGGACGCCGGTGGTGCGCGGCCCGAGGACACCGTGGTCGGCGAGGAGGCGGGTCGGGGTGCAGCCGTGGGCCTCCTGGCAGGCGTTGTTCTCCGCCGTCTGCTCGGACAGGTGCACATGGAGCGGGGCCCCCCGTTCCTCAGCCCAGCGCGCCACCGTCGAGAGCTGCCCCGCGGGCACCGCCCGTACGGAGTGGACGGCCGCACCGATCCGTGCGTGATCCCGGTCCTTGAGAACTGAACAGCGTTCGGCCCAGGCGTCCGCGGTGCCGTCGGAGAAGCGGAGCTGACGGTCCGTGGGCGGCTGCCCGAAGCCGGAGGAGAGATAGGCGGTGTCGAGGAGGGTGATGCGGATGCCGGCTTCGGCGGCGGCGTCGACGAGGGCCTCGCCCATGGCGTTGGGGTCGGCGTACGGAGTGCCGCCCGGGGCGTGGTGCACGTAGTGGAACTCGCCGACGGCGGTGATCCCGGCCAGCGCCATCTCCGCGTACACGGCACGGGCGAGCGCGTGGTACGTCTGAGGGGTCAGCCGGTCGGCGACCGCGTACATGACGTCCCGCCAGGTCCAGAAGGTGCCGGAGCCGACCTGGGCCGTGCCGCGCAGGGCGCGGTGGAAGGCGTGCGAGTGGGCGTCGGCCAGGCCGGGGAGGGTGAGTCCGCGGAGGATCTCGGCGCCGGGGGGCGGACTGCCCATGCCGGTGCGCACCTCGCCGACACGGCCGTCGGCCACCTCCAGGACGACCCCCGGTTCCACGGCGGCCCCCAGCCAGGCGTGCTCCAGCCAGTACGTCCGCGTCACCTGCCCACCAGCCCTTCCAGTACGTCGGCGAGTGCGCGCACCCCGGCCAGGCAGTCGTCCTCGGCGGCGAACTCGGCGGGCGAGTGGGAAACCCCCGTGGGATTGCGCACGAACAGCATGGCGGTCGGGATGCTGCCGGCGAGGATCCCGGCGTCGTGTCCGGCGCCGGTGCCGAGGACGGGCACGGACAGCCCGGAGTCCCGGCCGAGGATGCGGGCCAGTTCGTCGCGCAGGGCGTGGTCGAACTCGACGACGGGGGTGAACGACTCGCGGACGACGTCGAGTCCGACGCCGTGGGCCTTCGCCTGTTCCCGGGCCGTCTTCTCGATACCGGCGACGACGGTGTCGAGGCGTGCCTGGTCGGCGGCACGGGAGTCGAGCCATCCGCGCACCAGCGAGGGGACGGCGTTGACTCCGCCCGGCTCGACGGCGACCTTCCCGAAGGTGGCGACGGCACCGGCGCGTTCGGCCTCGCCGCGGGCGGCGAGGACGGCCGCGGCATACGGCAGCATGGGGTCGCGCCGGTCGGCGAGCCGCGTGGTGCCCGCGTGGTTGGCCTCGCCGCGGAAGTCGAACCGCCACCGCCCGTGCGGCCAGATGGCGTCGGCGACGCCCACCGCGTCACCGCTCAGGTCGAGGGCCCGGCCCTGCTCCACATGGAGTTCGACGAACGCGCCGATGCGGCCGAGCCGTTCCGGATCGGGACCGAGGGCGTCGGGGTCGTATCCGGCGGCTTCCATGGCGCGCGGCAGGGTGACGCCGTCACCGTCGGTCAGCCGGTGAGCCTGCTCGCGGGTGAGCTGCCCGGCGGCGAGCCGCGACCCGACGCAGGCGAGCCCGAACCGCGCGCCCTCCTCGTCCCCGAAGTTGACGATGCCGAAGGGCCTGCGGAACCCGGCGCCCCGGGCCCGCAGTTCGTCGAGCGCGGCGAAGGAGGACACGACCCCGAGGGGCCCGTCGAAGGCGCCGCCGTCCGGAACCGAGTCCAGATGGGATCCGGTGACGACGGCGTCGCCCTCGGCGGGATCCCCGAGCCAGGCCCACTGGTTGCCGTTGCGGTCGACCTCGTAGGCGAGCCCGCGGGCGTCGGCCTGCTCCTTGAACCAGGCCCGGCACTCGGCGTCGGGACCGGTCCAGGCGAAGCGGCGGTAGCCGCCGGAGGCGGAGCTGCGGCCGATCGGCAGCAGCTCCGCCCACATGCTGTGGAAGGTCACGCGTCGTCACCCTCACGCATCGGCACCCGCACGCCCCGCTCCTCGGCCACGGACTCCGCGATGTCGTACCCGGCGTCCACGTGCCGGATGACGCCCATCCCCGGGTCGTTCGTCAGCACCCGGCGGATCTTCTCACCGCCGAGCTTCGTACCGTCGGCCACCGTCACCTGGCCCGCGTGGATGGACCGCCCCATGCCGACCCCGCCGCCGTGGTGGATGGACACCCAGGACGCGCCGGACGCCACGTTCACCATGGCGTTGAGCAGGGGCCAGTCCGCGATCGCGTCGGAGCCGTCGAGCATCGCCTCGGTCTCCCGGTACGGCGAGGCGACGGACCCGCAGTCGAGGTGGTCGCGGCCGATGACGATCGGCGCGGTCAGCTCGCCGCTCGCCACCATGTCGTTGAAGCGCTCGCCGGCCCGGTCCCGCTCGCCGTAGCCGAGCCAGCAGATGCGGGCGGGCAGGCCCTGGAAGTGGACGCGCTCCCCGGCCATCCTGATCCAGCGCGCGAGGGACTCGTTCTCGGGGAACAGGTCGAGGATCGCCCGGTCGGTCCTGGCGATGTCGGCCGGGTCGCCGGACAGTGCCGCCCACCGGAAGGGACCCTTGCCCTCGCAGAACAGCGGCCGGATGTAGGCGGGCACGAACCCCGGGAAGGCGAAGGCCCGGTCGTACCCGGCGAGCCGGGCCTCGCCGCGGATCGAGTTTCCGTAGTCGAAGACCTCGGCGCCGGCGTCCATGAAGCCGACCATCGCCTCGACATGCCGGGCCATGGACGCGCGGGCGCGCGTGGTGAAGCCGGCCGGGTCCTTGGCGGAGGAGGCGGCCATGTCCTCGAAGGCGACGCCGGACGGCAGATAGGACAGCGGGTCGTGGGCCGAGGTCTGGTCGGTGACGACGTCGATGGGGGCGCCCATGGCGAGGAGCTGCGGGACGAGATCGGCGGCGTTGCCGAGGACGCCGATGGACAGCGGCCTGCGCTGGTCACGTGCCTCGACGGCCAGCCGGAGGGCGTGCTCCAGGGAGTCGGCCTTCACGTCCAGGTACCGGTGTTCGATGCGGCGCTCGATGGCGCGCGGGTCGCAGTCGATGCAGATCGCGACGCCGTCGTTCATGGTGACGGCCAGTGGCTGGGCGCCGCCCATGCCACCGAGTCCGGCCGTCAGCGTGATGGTTCCCGCCAGCGAGCCGCCGAACTTCTTCGCGGCGACGGCGGCGAACGTCTCGTAGGTGCCCTGGAGGATGCCCTGTGTGCCGATGTAGATCCAGGAACCGGCGGTCATCTGCCCGTACATGGTCAGGCCGAGGGCCTCCAGGCGGCGGAACTCCTCCCAGGTGGCCCAGTCGCCGACGAGGTTGGAGTTGGCGATGAGGACGCGGGGGGCCCACTCGTGGGTCTGCATGACGCCCACGGGACGGCCGGACTGGACCAGCATCGTCTCGTCCTGCTTGAGGGTCTTCAGTGTGCGGACCATCGCGTCGAAGGAACGCCAGTCGCGGGCGGCCTTGCCGGTGCCGCCGTAGACGACGAGCTTGTCGGGGTGCTCGGCGACCTCGGGGTCGAGGTTGTTCTGCAGCATCCGCAGGGCGGCCTCCTGCTGCCATCCCAGGGCGCTCGGTTCCGTGCCGCGCGGCGCTCGGACTGGACGGGGCCCGGGTCCTGACATGGTCTGCCTCCTGGGTGACGGTCGCACGCGGCCGGGGGGCGCGCGGGGCTGTTGCTGTCGATATTCACATCCTGACGCCCTGAATAGAGCTAGTCAATACATTCTTGCGCCAGCGGAGCACGGCCCGGGATGTTTGGCTGGAGGAGGTACCGCCGGCGGTGACACGGGGACGGGGGCGCGTTGGAGATGACGGACAGCGGAACGGGGCGGACGAGCGGGAAGGCGCACCACGCGGACGCCGAGCGGGTGGCGCGCCGGGACGAGGCCGTGCGGAGCGCGGTCGAGCGGGGTCTGCTGGGACCGGACGCCCCCATCGTCGGCCTCCTGGACGTCGCCGGCATCCGGGAGGCGGCGGCGGCGCTGCGGGCGGCGTTCGATGCGGTGGCAGCGCCGGGCACACCGGTGCTGCACGCCTTCGCCGTGAAGGCGACACCGCTCGTCCCGGTGCTGCGGCTGCTGCGTGAGGCGGGCATCGGCGCGGAGGTGGCGAGCCCCGGGGAGCTGGCGCTGGCCCGGGCGGCCGGAGTGCCGCCGGAGCACATCGTGCTGGACTCGCCCGCCAAGACGGCCGAGGAGCTGAGGCAGGCGCTGGCCCTGGGCGTCGCAGTCAACGCGGACAGCCCGCAGGAGCTGACGCGGATCGACGCCCTCGTCCGCACCACGCGCACGGCCTCTGCGCTGGGGATCCGGGTGAATCCGCAGCTCGGCGCGGGTTCCATCGAGGCACTGTCCACCGCGACGGCCACCTCCAAATTCGGGGTGGCACTGCACGACGAGGGGGCGCGGGCGTGGGTGCTGCGCGCGTACGCCGAGCGGCCCTGGCTGACCCGGCTGCACGCGCACTCCGGTTCGCAGGGCGTCCCCCTGTCGCTGATGGCACGGGGCATCGCGGAGGTTTACGCGCTCGCCGAGGAGATCAACCGGCACGCCGGACGCCGGCAGATCGACACGATCGACATCGGCGGCGGGCTGCAGGTCAACTTCCGCTCCGACGCCACGACGCCGACGTACGCGCAGTACGCGCGGCTGCTGGCGGAGGCGGTGCCGGGGCTGTTCGACGGGCGGTACGGGCTGGTCACGGAGTTCGGACGGTCCCTGCTGGCGAAGAACGGGACGGTGGTGGCGCGGGTGGAGTACGCCAAGCGCGCGGGCGGCCGGGCCGTGGCGGTCACGCACGCAGGCGTGCAGGTGGCGGTGCGGACGGTGTACGCGCCGAAGTCCTGGCCCCTGCGGATCCGGGCGTACGACGCGAAGGGGCACCCGAAGGAGGGGCCCGAGGTGGTGCAGGACGTGGCGGGACCGGCGTGCTTCGCGGGCGACCTGCTGGCGCAGGCGCACGCGCTGCCTCTGCTGGAGCAGGGTGACCACGTCGCGGCGCTGGACACCGGGGCGTACTACTTCGCACATCACTACGGCTACAACTCGCTGGCCCGCCCCGGGGTGTACGGCTACGCGCCGGACGAGGACACGGGGATCCGGTTCGCCGTGGTACGGGCGCCGCAGTCTCTGCGGGAGATCGTGGCGGAGTCGGGCGGGGGGCACACGGACGCACTGACAGGGCTCTGAGGAGCCGCCCGCCCCGCATACGCGAGGCGCGCACCGCAGGCGCACGAGCCGTCGCGCACGAGCCGTCGCGCACGCGCCCGCGTGCGCCTCGTCGTCTGCACGCCGGGCGCATCTCCGCACGTCGGCGACCGGGCGTCACCATCGGCCCCAACGTCCCCGTACACAGGGGACAGTCGACCCACCTTAGTGATCCCAGGCATGTTCCACCGGAAAATGCCGTAACTGTCACCCCTCGCACACACGGTGCGTAGTGTCTTCATCACTCAGCCGAACCCGAGGCGGGAGGGGAGCCACGGTGCCCGGAATCGACGAGTGCCTGCTGGAAGCCATGCGTCTGCCCGGCGCCCGGGGCGCCGCGGTGGTCGACTGGACCAGCGGGCTCGCGCTGGGCACGGTCGGGGACTCACCCGGCGGTGACCACGAGACGACCGCGGCGGAGGCTGCGGAACTGGCCCGGCTGGCCGCCGAGCACCGCGCGTTCGCCCCGCAGGACGACGCCGACTGGTCCCCCGGCGCATGCCCGGTCGAGGACCTGATCATCGCCAACCGGGACAGCTACCACCTGCTGCGGTTCGTGCCGACGACGTTCGACAGCAGCGTCTTCCTGCACCTGTGGCTGGCCCGCGACGAGGGCAACCTCGCCCTCGCCCGCATCCGGCTCGGCGAGATGGCCGGACGGCTGGTTCTGGGATGACGACGGTGACGACACCCCCGCAGCCCCCGCTGCCCGTACGGCGGCGGACCCAGGTCCCGAGCGGCGGCCTGTCCCCCATGCTCGACCGTCTCGCCGCCGAGCGTGCCACCGGCGTGCTGATGCGCGAGGGCGGCATGCTCTACCTGTCCGAAGGCCAGGTGGTGTTCGCCGAGAGCCCCGCGACCCCGGGCCTCGACGTCCTGCTCGTCGCACGCGGCGCGCTCGACGAGGAGGGCTGGCGGGAGGCGGTCGCGCAGGCGGGGGCACAGCGGCTGGTGGGCCGGTTCCTGGTCGACAGCGGCCGGATCGGCGAGGGTGCCCTGCAACTGTGCCATCTGGGGGCGCTGTACGACGCTGCGTACTTCGTGCTCGGCCCGAGCAGCGCCCCCGCCCGCTTCCGGTACGGCGATGCGCACTGGCTGGGTCCCGTCCGTCCGGTGCCGGTGGCCGCGGTGGAGCGCGAGACGCTGCGCCGCCGCGAGCTGCTCCACCGGATCTGGCCCGACCCGGCCACGGACGAGGCTCCCCTCGTCCGCGCCGGCCGCCCGGCGCACCCGGCGGTGACGCCCCGCCAGGGGGCGGTACTCGACCGGGTGGACGGGGTGCGGACCGCCTCGGACATCTCGCGCACGCTGGGCCGCCCGGCCTTCCACACCCTGGTCGACGTGCGGCGCCTGGCCGCGGCGGGCGTCGTGGCGGCCCGCACGGGCACAGGCACGGGCACAGGCACGGGCACGGGCACAGGCACAGGCACAGGCACAGGCACAGGCGCGGGCACGGGCACGGGCACGGGCACGGACACGGACACGAACGCGGACACGAGCACGAACGCGGGCACGGGTCCCGCACAGCCGTCACCCGCGACCACCGGCGAAGCGCCCGCCCCCACCGGGGCTCTGCCACCGTTCGCCGATCCCCACATCACGTTGCTGAAGAGGCTGAGGGATGCGCTGGAGGCCCTTTGACCGGCTCGAACGGCAACGACCCGCCGAGAGGAGACCCCTGATGGACGCGGAGCCCGAGGTCCTCGACGAACTCCGCCGCCTGAGAACCCGCATCCCCCGGCTGACCGGTGCCCTCGCCGCCAGCGTCGACGGACTGGTGCTCGCCCAGGACACCCCCGGCGTCGAACCGGAGGGGATCGCCGCGCTCACCGCCGCCGCCCTGGGCGTCGCCGTACGGATGACGGACGCGACCGGGCAGGGCGACTTCCGCGAACTGCTCGTCCGCGGCGTCCACGGCTATGTGGCCACGTACGCGGCAGGCCGCGGCGCGGTGCTGACACTGCTTGCCCAGGACCGCGTCAACGTCGGCCGGCTGCACCTGGAGGGCCGGCGTGCGAGCACCCGTATCGGGGAGCTGGTCGACGAGGCCGCCGAGCGGGCCGAGCCGCCGGCACAGTCCCGTGCCGCCCGGGCCACCACCAGGACCACCAACGGGTCCGCGCCCACGCGGACCCGCACCGCGCGCACCCCCGCGAGCCCACGCTCGGCCGCGAACGCGCGCACCACCACCGAAAGTTGAAAGGACACACTCCGACATGGCCAACACCGAAACCGCGCTGAAAGAGGCCCTCGCCTCCATCGAAGGCGCGACCGGAGCCGCCCTCGTCGACTACACCAGCGGCATGGCGCTGGGCACCATGGGCGGCAGCAAGAGCTTCGACCTCACGGTCGCCGCCGCCGGCAACACCGATGTCGTACGGGCCAAGCTGCGCACCATGGAGCACCTCGGGCTCAAGGGGCAGATCGAGGACATCCTGATCACGCTGAACGACCAGTACCACCTGATCCGGCTGCTCACCGGCCGCGGCGGCAACGGCCTGTTCCTCTACCTCGTCCTCGACTCCAAACGCGCCAACCTGGCGATGGCCCGCCACCAGTTGAAGAAGATCGAGGAGGACCTGGAGATCTGACCCTTCGGCCCGTTCCGCGACCAGCGCGCTACACGAGCGCGGCGGCACGGCGGCGCGCCCCGCCCGGGGCCGCGTCGCCGGCCGCGATGCCGGTACTGCGGTAGCCCCCCACCCGCTTGCCCGCGGGCGCGCCGCCCCGCACACCGAGCCAGTCGACGCGCACCCACAGCAGCACGTCCTCGGCGTGCTCCCGGCGGCCGAGCCAGGCGGCCTTCAGGCGCAGCCCGGCGCCGGCCCCCGCGAGCAGCATGCCACCGGCGGCGGGCACCGCGACGCAGCTGCCGAGCGCCACGGCGAAGGCGGCGAGCAGCCACCAGCGGTGGCCGCGACGCCAGGCCCGGACGGTGACCGCGCGGTCCTGGAGCACGTCGTACTTGCCGGCACGGGCGGCGTCGCGGGCGAGTGCGGTGTACCGCCCGCGGCGCGCGCGGGCGACGACGGCGGCCGCGACGACGAACAGCGCGGCCCCGGCCAGGACACCGATCCGGCGTCCGGTCACTCCCGGCACCAGCACCCCGGTGCCGGCCGCGAACACTCCCAGCCACCACAGCGGGGCGGCCCCCGCCCGTACCACGACGGCCACCCGGGCCAGCCCCTGTCCTCCGCGCGCCACGTCCGGCCTCCCGTCTCGTCCTGTGAAGCGCCTCAACTCGCTGCAGGTTAACGGCCGAAGGTGAGACGAGTCTGAAAACCGGCTCCTCGGCGGCCGAGTGCCACAGCGCCACGGGCGGATGACGGGACGTCAGCCCCCGGGGGGGCCGGAGTAGGGTGCCCCGACGGGCTACTCCACGAACAGCCCCCGGGCCGCCGCCCGCGCGTCGAACTCCTCCAGCCGGGCCTGGGCGTCCGGCAGGTCGTCGCACATCGCCTCCAGCAGGACCCGCCCGAGCAGCATCGGCGCGCAGGCGGTGTCGAAGGCGAGGCCGGTGCCGACGGCCGCCGGCAGCAGCAGGTCGGAGACCTTCGCGACCGGCGCGAACGCCGAGTCGGCGACGGTGACCACCGTCAGTCCGCTCTCCTTCGCGTACGCCAGCGCGTCCGCGACCTCGCGCGGGTGCCGGGGCAGCGCGAAGCACAGCACGGCGCTCGCGCCCGCCCGTACGGCCGCGTCGATGCGGTCGTGCAGCATCGTGCCGCCCTCGTCGAGCAGCCGGACGTCCGGGTGGACCTTCGCGGCGAAGTACGCGAAGCCGTACGCCTGGGCGGCCGCGGCCCGCAGCCCGAGGACGGCCAGGGGGCGCGAGGCGGCGAGGATCCGTCCGGCCCTCCGCACCGGCCGCGGATCGGCCAGCACCTCCGCCAGATGCCTCAGGTTCTCGATCTCGGCCTCGACGGCCTGCTGGTACTCGTTGTGAGACCCGGGGGAGGGTGTCTGTTCGGCGGGCGCGACCTCGCGCAGGTGCTTGCGCAGTGCCGGATAGCCGTCGAAGCCGAGGGCGACCGCGAAGCGGGTGACGGACGGCTGGCTGACCCCGGCGAGTTCGGCGAGCTCGACGCTCGACAGGAACGGCACGTCGGCGGCCCGTCGCACCATGCTGTGCGCGATGCGCCGCTGGGTCGGCGTGAGCCGGTGCCCCTCGAAGAGCGCCTGCAGCCGTGCGGCAGGGCTGTCGGTCACGCTCATGACGTGCTCCCCCTCCAGGTCTCCGAGGACGGCAGGTCCCGTCCGACGGGACGGTGCCGGCGACGCAAGCCGGATCATCGAGGAACCTATTCAAACATCAATACCCCTGCATGGCGATATGCAATCCGGGCACCCACCGCTCCACATGCCCGGAACCGGGGGCTAGCCCCAGTGCGGCGAGCGTCCCGGCTCCCTACCGTGGGCGGCATGACCGGTATGGACGCACGGGACACCGACCTGAAGAAGGAACTCGACGCCGCCCTGCAGGCCCGCAGGGAGCTGGGCGAGGAGTACGAGACGGCGCTGGTCGAATCCTTCCTGGAGAAGGTCGACCAGCGCATCGACGGTGCGGTGGACCGCCGGGTGCGGCGCGGACTGGCAGAGCAGCAGATGGTCGTGGCCCGCGGCGCGGGCTCCCCGCGGGCCACGGATTCCTGGGGGGAGCGCTTCGGCTTCGGCATCGTGTCGCTGGTACTGGCGGTCCCGCTGTCCGCGATCGGGGGCGGCGTCGCGCATCTGCCCGGCCTGCTGGTGGCCTGGGCGGGCATTGTCGGCGTCAACGCGGTCCAGGCCGCCCGCACCACCCCCGGCCTCTTCGGCCGTCGCCGCAAGTCCGGCCCGGACGGCGAGTGGCAGGACTGACCCTCACGGGCAGGCCGGGAAGCGCCGGGGCGGGGAGTACGCGGGCGGGAGACGGAGGAAGAGATATGCGCGGGGACCGCCGCACCCCCATTGCTGGGGGGCGGGACGACGGCGGTCCCCGCGAGGGACGCGGGCCGGGTCAGGGCCGGGCTTGCGCGTCCGTGGCGTCCATGGAGGTCCGGGAGCCGCTCCGGAGGTCCTTGGCGCCGTTTCGGTTGCCGGCCTGGGCGGGGAGCCTCTCCCCGTGCTCAACGCCTGGGAGGTACCTCCCCCGCCTTGCCGACACCCACTAATGTGCCGGACCCGTGTTAAGCGGGTGCTGCGTGGACGTGACACGCTCGTACCACTTCCGCGAAGCCCCGCCCCTGCCCGTCACCGGAAGTTCCCCGCCGAGGCGGTCGGCTCACCGGACGTTTGCTACTGCTTCCCGCCCTTGGCCAGGAAGGCCAGGAGGTCCTGCCTGCTGATCACCCCGGTCGGCTTGCCCTCGACGAGGACGATCGCCGCGTCGGCCGTGCCGAGCACCGACATCAGGTCCGCGACCGGCTCGCCCGACCCGACCTGCGGCAGCGGCGCGGACATGTGCTTCTCCAGCGGGTCGTCGAGCGAGGCCCGCTTGGTGAACAGGGCGTCCAGCAGCTCGCGCTCCACGACGGACCCCACGACCTCGGCGGCCATCACGTCCGGGTGGCCCGCGCCCGGCTTGACGATCGGCATCTGCGAGACGCCGTACTCGCGCAGCACGTCGATGGCCTCCCCCACGGTCTCGTCGGGGTGCATATGGACGAGCGAGGGGATGGAGCCGCCCGCCTTGTCTTCGAGCACGTCCGCAACCCGGGCGCTGGGGCCGCTGTCCGCCAGGAAGCCGTAGTCGGCCATCCACTCGTCGTTGAAGATCTTGCTGAGGTAGCCGCGCCCGCTGTCCGGCAGCAGCACCACCACGACGTCGTCCGGCCCGAGCCGCTCCGCGACCCGCAGCGCCGCCACCACCGCCATGCCGCAGGAGCCGCCGACCAGCAGGCCCTCCTCCCTCGCCAGCCGCCGGGTCATCTGGAAGGAGTCCTTGTCGGACACGGCGACGACCTCGTCGGCGATGGTCCGGTCGTACGCCTCCGGCCAGAAGTCCTCACCGACGCCCTCGACGAGGTACGGCCGCCCGGACCCGCCGGAGTACACGGATCCCTCGGGGTCCGCGCCGATGACCTTCACACGTCCGTCGCTGACCTCCTTCAGATAGCGCCCGGTGCCGGAGATGGTCCCTCCGGTGCCGACGCCGGCGACGAAGTGGGTGATCCTCCCCTCCGTCTGCTCCCACAGCTCGGGGCCGGTCGAGTGATAGTGCGACAGGGGATTGTTGGGGTTGGAGTACTGGTCCGGCTTCCAGGCGCCGGGAGTCTCACGGACGAGCCGGTCGGAGACGTTGTAGTAGGAGTCCGGGTGTTCGGGGGCCACCGCCGTGGGGCATACGACCACTTCGGCGCCGTATGCACGCAGCACGTTGATCTTGTCGGTGGAAACCTTGTCGGGGCAGACGAAGATGCACTTGTAGCCTTTCTCCTGGGCCACGATCGCGAGCCCCACACCCGTGTTCCCGCTGGTCGGCTCGACGATCGTGCCTCCCGGCTTCAGCTCGCCGCTCTGCTCGGCCGCCTCGATCATGCGCACGGCGATGCGGTCCTTCACGGAACCGCCGGGGTTGAAGTACTCGACCTTCGCGAGGACGGTCGCCTGGATGCCGGCGGTCACGCGGTTGAGCCTGACCAGCGGGGTGTTGCCGACCAGGTCGATCATCGAGTCGTGGAATCGCACCGTTGTCTCCGGTTGCTGCAAAAGATGTGGTCGTGATGATTCCGCCAGCGTAAGGGCTTCGGCGCCCGGGGCGGTCCGCGAACGCGGGCTACCCCGGACGTTCACGTCGCGTTGCGGTTGGACGACGGTGTGTACGGGGCAAGCAGTGGGTGAAGGGCTACGAGGAGGTGGCGGCGACGCATGTCGAGCTTGTCGAGGGCGAGGGTGGCCCGGCGCATCGCGGCGGGCGCGGCGTACGGCGGCGGTGGTATCGGCCTGGTCGGCGCGGCCGCCGCCGGTCTGCTGCTGGCCGAGGTGCAGCTGGCCAAGCGCCATGTGGGCAACGGGGACAGCCCGTACCCGCCGAGCCCGGAGGGCCTGTACGGGGGGCCCGACCGCTCGCACGCGGCCGGACCAGGGCACACCGCCCCCGACGGACCGCCGCTCCGGCTGACCATGCTCGGCGACTCCACCGCCGTGGGACAGGGCGTGCGCCGTTACCGTCAGACGCCGGGCGCGCTGCTGGCGTCGGGTCTGGCGGCGGTGGCGGAGCACCCGGTGGAGTTGCGTGTCGTGGCGCTCCCGGGAGCGCAGTCCGACGACCTGGACCGCCAGGTGGGCCTCGCTCTGGAGGACCAGGGCCGGATCCCCGACATCTGCGTGATCATGATCGGTGCGAACGACGTGACGCACCGCATGCCGCCGACGCGCTCGGTGCGCCACCTGTCCGCGGCGGTACGGCGCCTGCGCACGGCGGGCGCGGAAGTGGTGGTCGGCACCTGCCCCGACCTGGGCACGATCGAACCGGTTCAGCAGCCGCTGCGATGGCTGGCCCGCCGGGCATCCCGCCAACTGGCCGCGGCCCAGACCATCGGGGTCGTCGAGCAGGGCGGCCGCACGGTGTCACTGGGCGATCTGCTGGGCCCGGAGTTCGCGGCGAACCCGCGTGAACTCTTCGGACCGGACAACTACCACCCCTCCGCGGAGGGGTACGCCACCGCGGCGATGGCGGTGCTGCCGACGGTCTGCGCGACCCTGGGCCTGTGGCCTGCGGAAGAGGAGCGCCCGGACGTGTCCCGTCGCGAGGGCTTCCTCCCGGTGGCCCGCGCCGCGGCCGAGGCCGCGTCGGAGGCGGGCACGGAGGTCACGGCCGCCATGCCGACGGGTCCGCGGGGACCCTGGGCGCTCCTCAAGCGCCGGCGCCGCCGCCGTCTGCCCACCCCGGACGCGGAACCGTCCCCGGCCACGGAATCCACGGCCTGACCGGTGCCGGCCGAACGGCGGCACTGTTCGGGCACACCGTCGGGGCGGCACCGTTCGGGCCGGTGGGTGGACGGGCGGTGCGTACGGCGTTCATCTGCGACTACCTCGACCGACGCGGAGCTGCGGCGCGAGATCAACGACGGGCTCCAGGTCGTGGAGGACACGGGGCGGAACCGTCACGCTCCCGCCTGGCATGCGGCGAGTCAGCATGGCCACCGCAAAGGCACACATGGCGCGGCTACTCACCAGACTCGAAGCCCGCGACCGGGTCCAACTTGTCATCGCCGCCTACGAGATCGGCCTGGTGACGCCACCTCGCTGAATACCAGGGCCCCTGACGGACCCTCAGCAGCTCTCCCCGACCGGCCGGTCGGACGCGGACGACGTCGAACAGCACGCCTGTCCGAAGTGTGACGCGCAGCCCGGCTCACCGTGCCGCTCGCGCGGCGGCACGGTCACCTCCGCCTGCCGCACCCGCCGCTTCACCCAGGTGCCCCGCCTGAAGAAGGCACTGCGCATCCCGAGCCCGGCCGACCGCGGCCCGGGCCGACCGTGGCGGCCGGGCACCCCGCCCCCGGCGCCCATCGACCCGGACCTGCCGAGCGCGGACATCCGTATCGGCTACGCGAGACGCTCGTCCCTCGGGCAGGAACTCGACTCCCAGCTCGACGCACTCGCGGGGCACGGCATCCCGAGGGACAAGATCTTCAGCGAGAAGATCAGCACCCGCATCCGGGTCCGGCCCCGGTACGTAGCGCCTCCCGGGCGCCGACGGGCCTGACCCGAGAAAAAAGCAAGCGCTTAGAAAAGTGCGGTCCGAGTCACACCGCCACGCTCGTGACCTCCACGGTACGTACAGGTAACTTCCCTCACAGCCCTGCCTCCCCTCGTGCACTGGAGCCGTGATGCCCGAAGCCGTCATCGTCTCGACCGCCCGTTCCCCCATCGGCCGCGCCTTCAAGGGCTCCCTGAAGGACCTCCGTCCGGACGACCTCACCGCCACGATCATCCAGGCCGCCCTGGCCAAGGTCCCCGCGCTGGACCCGAAGGACATCGACGACCTGATGCTGGGCTGCGGCCTCCCCGGCGGCGAGCAGGGCCACAACCTCGGCCGCATCGTCGCCGTGCAGATGGGGATGGACCACCTGCCGGGCTGCACGATCACCCGCTACTGCTCCTCCTCCCTGCAGACCTCGCGCATGGCCCTGCACGCCATCAAGGCCGGTGAGGGCGACGTCTTCATCTCCGCGGGCGTCGAGATGGTCAGCCGCAGCGTCAAGGGCACCTCCGACGGCCTCCCGGACACCCACAACCCCCTCTTCGCCGAGGCCGAGGCCCGTACCGCCGCCGTCGCCGAGTCCGAGGGCGCCGACTGGCACGACCCCCGCGAGGACGGCCTCGTCCCCGACCCGTACATCGCGATGGGGCAGACCGCCGAGAACCTGGCCCGCCTCAAGGGCGTCACCCGCGAGGAGATGGACGAGTTCGGGGTCCGCTCGCAGAACCTCGCCGAGCAGGCCATCGCCAGGGGCTTCTGGGAGCGCGAGATCACCCCGGTGACCCTCCCGGACGGAACGGTCGTCAGCAAGGACGACGGACCGCGCGCCGGCGTCACCCTGGAGGCCGTGGCCGGGCTGAAGCCCGTCTTCCGCCCCGACGGCCGCGTCACGGCCGGCAACTGCTGCCCGCTCAACGACGGTGCCGCGGCGCTCGTCATCATGAGCGACACCAAGGCGCGTGAGCTGGGGCTCACGCCGCTGGCCCGGATCGTGTCCACCGGCGTGTCCGGGCTGTCCCCGGAGATCATGGGCTACGGACCGGTCGAAGCGAGCAAGCAGGCCCTCCAGCGGGCCGGCCTCACCATCGGCGACATCGACCTCGTCGAGATCAATGAGGCGTTCGCCGCCCAGGTGATCCCCTCCTACCGCGACCTGGACATCCCGCTCGACAAGCTGAACGTCAACGGCGGCGCCATCGCCGTCGGCCATCCCTTCGGCATGACCGGCGCCCGGATCACCGGCACGCTGATCAACTCCCTCCAGTGGCACGACAAGCAGTTCGGCCTGGAGACGATGTGCGTCGGCGGCGGCCAGGGCATGGCGATGATCATCGAGCGCCTCAGCTGACACGGGCTCGCACGTCCGGGACCTCGCGACGGCTCGCGCGGGTCCCGGCACCGGCCCGGAGCCCGTTCCCTCGGGGCTCCGGGCCGTTTTGTGATCCAATCTCACCCAGGATGTGACCTATCTCCCTCGGAGGGGTATTCACGCAGGTCAGAGCCCCTGCACAGGGAACCCCAGGACCACCCCGCTGTCCGTTTCGTGACGTTACGCACTGACAGCTGGATAGTCCGCCCTTCAAGCTGCTGTAGGAAGTCGGGGGTCTACCTTGAACCGGGAGTACGTCAAGTGAGCGCCATGCCGATTGCTCTGCTGCTCACCACGGCCGCCACAGCGGGCGTGGGCGTCGCCGTCCTGCGCAGCGTGCGGGCGCTGCACCGGCAGGTCGCGGCCCTGCGCACAGAGCTCCTGGAGAGGAGCGCCGGGCACGCCCGCGGGCTGGTACCGGGCGCCCGCTCCACCGCCGACACGGAGGAGATACGCGCGGCCGTGGCCGAGGCGCTCGCCGAGGAGCGGGAGCGCGAGCTGGCCGAGGCGCGGGCCTTCTGGGCCGCCCAGGAGGCACGTGACATCGCCGACGCAGCCCCCACCGTGCTCGGCCTGCCCGACGGGGAGCTGTACCTGCCCCGCCAGTCGGACTTCGCGGGCCTGGAGCACGACAGCCTGGAGCCGGTGGCCGAGCCGTCAGCCGACGAGAGCGAGTTCGCCGGGGGCACCTCCCAGGACGGAGCCCTGGCGGGAGACTCCCCGGAGCTGGCCGCCGCCCGCCGCCGCCACCCCTCGCACCCCGACTTCGTACCGGCCCCCTCGCCCGTCGTGAACGACCACGAACGCACGATCGCCTGCCTGGAGGAGCTGGCCGAGGCCCGCACCGAACTCGCCGACGTCCGCCCCGGTCCGCTCGGCACCCTGGACGTCTACGTCTTCGCGGACGGTACGACGCTGTGCATAACCCCCGGCCACCGCGAGACCACGGAGCGGCTGGCCGCGGCACTGAGCACCGACCGCTGCCCGGTCCTGCTCGGCGGTTCCGCCCTCTCGGGCGCCTACGCGCTGACGTTCGGGTGCGGCGAGGAGACTGTCTACGTCCTCGCGGACCGCGTCATCGCGTCCCTGTAGCCCTGCCGCGGCGGGTGTGGCGGCGCCACGACGGGGCGCCGGCAGACCGCGCCGACAAGACGGCATGAACGAGACGGCGCGAACAGGACGGCGCGAACAAGACGGTCCGGACCGGCCGCGGGAGCCAGTCCCTCACGCGCCGGCGCCCGCGCGTCAGACCCCGGCGCGTTTCTGTGCTTCGCGCACGAGCGCCACAGCCGCCGCGACATCCGCCTCGCTCTCCAGGACGAGCGCCAGATCGTGCCCGGCGACCGTGATCTGGTCGGCGGCCGCGAACATGCCCGCGTCGGGCATCTCCCGGGGCTGCGCCGAGGGATCCTCAAGGAGCTGGGCCCGCCGTGCCAACTCCCTGGCCAGTGCGAGTGCCTCGGCCGCCGCGCCCCGCTGGAGGCGGCTCTGCGGAGCGGCCCGCAACCGGTCGGCGAAGTGATCCACGGCCCGGGTCAAAGGCGTCGTATCAAGCACGCCGCGAGACTACGCGTCGCACCGGGACTGTTGCCAACAGGCGAACGCTCAGGCACCGTGACCTGAAGGACCGGCTTCATCGAGTGCGTCCGGAGGCGCCGATGTCCCAAGTCTTCTCCCAGGAGACCCATCGCAATCTGCTCGCCCGCATCCCTCACTGCACCGGTCGTGAAGTCTCCGACTGGCTGCGCACCGTCGACGAAGGCCCCGCTCTCTGCTTCGAGGAGAAGGTCAGCTGGCTCCGGCACGAGCACAATCTCGCGTACGGCCACGCCAAGGCGATCATTCACGAGTACGACCTGAGGAGGGCCGCGCGCAAACTGCTCTGAGCGCGCATCACCGCACCCCGTACGCCACCGAGCATCCGCACGACGAAGGGCCCGCGAACCCCGGCGGGGTGCGCGGGCCCTTCCCCTGCCGGGGACCGGCGGTCAGTCGTTGCTGCTGAAGATGGCGATCAGCCGCAGCATCTCGACATAGATCCACACGAGCGTCAGAGTCAGGCCGAACGCGGCCAGCCATGCCTCCTCGCGCGGCGCGCCGTAGGCGATGCCGTCCTCGATCTGCTTGAAGTCGAGGGTCAGGAAGAACGCGCCCAGCAGGATCGCGATGACGCCGACGATCACGCCCAGCGGACCCATGCTGCGCAGCCCGCCGTCGGGTGCGACACCAAAGGCGACCAGCAGCAGATTGACCGCCATGACCAGGACGAAGGCGATGGCGATGGCCATGCCGACCCGCGCGTACCGCGCGGTCACCCGGATCCAGCCCGCCTTGTAGACGAGCAGGGTCGCGCCGGAGACCGCCATGGTGCCGAGCACGGCCTGGAAGGGCGCGCCGCTCCACTGCGCGTTGTACATCTCGCTGATCACGCCGAGGAAGACGCCCTCGAAGGCGGCGTACCCGAGGATCAGCGCGGGCGAGGCGGTGCGCTTGAAGGACTGCACCATCGCCAGGACGAACGCGATGAGCGCGGAGCCGATCGCGAGGCCGAAGCTGGTGGACGAGACCGGCAGCAGCGCCCAGGCGAGGATCGCGCCGACGGCGACCGTGCCGAGCGTCGTCGCCGAACGCATGACGACGTCGTCCATCGTCATCCGGCCGGTGGTGGCCGGGGCCTGCGGCGGGGCTCCGTACTGGGTCTGCTGGGCGTAAGGGTTCTGCGCGTAGGGGTTACCGCCCGCGTACGGGTTCTGCGCGTACGGGTTGCCCTGCGTGCCGACGGCGGCTCCCCCGGCCTGCGGCGCGGTGTTGAAGCCCGCGTAGCCGTTGTCGCGGCTGAACCCCCGTCGCGAGAAGACCGGGTTGCTGCTCCTCATTTCACTCCTCCATGGCCACCCTGCGTGGCCTTGGCTCAAGAGTAATGGGTAGGCAAAGGATTGACCCTACTGCTTGGGGAGGATCTTTCCCTCGTGCTTGCGCGCAACACGCTACGCGACCCGCTGATTCCCGGCGAGGGACCAGCCCGTCCATGACCAACCTGGGACGCAGTCGAGACCGGCCACCGATCCGCGGACGCGTCCCCTCACTCCAACGGCCCACCCCGAGGGCTCACCCCGACGGCCCACCCCGAGGGCTCACTCCAACGGCCCACCCCGACGGCTCACTCCAGAGGGAAGCCCGTGTAGCCGTCGGCCAGGTCGGTCTCGGCGGCACGCGAGGTGGTCAGCCGCTCCAGCCGGGCCAGTTGGATGCGGTCGTCGAACGGCGTGGCGTCGGGGGCGCGGTGCAGCAGCATCGTCATCTCGTACGAGAACCGTTCGGCCTGCCAGACCCGGCGCAGACAGGTCCGCGAGTACGCGTCGAGGAGCTCGGCGGAGCCCGTCCGCCGCTGGTGCGTCAACGCCCGGGCGAAGGTGACGACGTCCCCGACGGCGAGATTGAGCCCCTTGGCACCGGTGGGCGGCACGATGTGGGCGGCGTCCCCGGCGAGGAAGAGCCGTCCGTGGCGCATGGGTTCGTGGACGTAACTGCGCATCGGCGTCACGGACTTGGCGGTGACGGGGCCGCGGGCGAGCGTCCAGCCGCCGGCGGTTTCGCAGCGCCGCTCCAGCTCGTCCCAGATCTCCTCGTCGGCCCACTCCCGTGCGTCCGTGCCCTCCGGCACCTGGAGGTAGAGGCGGGAGACGGACGGCGAGCGCATGCTCAGCAGGGCGAAGCCGCGTTCGTGGCGGGCGTAGACGAGTTCGTCCTGCGAGGGCGCGACGTCGGCGAGGATGCCGAGCCAGCCGAAGGGGTACGTACGTTCGAACGTGCGGGAGAGGCGGGCGGGCACGGCCTTGCGGGACACCCCCCAGAAGCCGTCGCACCCGACGACGTAGTCGCACTCCAGGACGCCCTCGCCGCCCTGGTGGCGGAAGCGGATCCGGGGCCGGTCCGTGGTCACACCCTCGACGGCGAGCGCCTCCGCCTCGAAGAGCAGCGGCCCGCCTTCCGTGAGCTGGAGCGCGATGAGGTCCTTGCAGACCTCGGTCTGTGCGTACACCATCACGGCGCCGCCGCCGGTGAGCGCGGGGAAGTCGACGCGGTGGCGGCGACGTGCGAAGCGCAGCTCGATCCCCTCGTGCCGCAGCCCCTCGCGGTCCATGCGCTCACCCGCCCCCGCGGCCCGCAGTACGTCGGCCACCCCCTGCTCCAGGACCCCGGCCCGCTGGCGCCGCTCCACGTAGGCCCGGTCACGGCTCTCCAGCACGACCGAGTCGACGCCGACGTTGCTCAGGAGCCGCGCCAGCAGCAGTCCAGCCGGGCCCGCTCCGATGATGCCGACGGTGGTACGCATCCCGACGCCCCTTCGCGCTTGATCCGATGCCGTTCGTTCACAGGTGAAGGTTCACAGTTCGCCATGCAGACGTTCGTCAGGTGAATTTTCTTTCGCGATATCCCGGCGGGTGAGTCTCCGACCACGGCGGCGCGCTGTCAACGGTGGGAACCGAACGCCTCCCCCACTCCTCCCCCGCGCCGCGCATCCCTTGCGCGCGGGCGAGGATGGAGGGACGGAGTCCTCACACGGCGGCAGGAAGTGCGCCCACCCCATGAACGCTCTGCTGGAGATCGACGGAGCCGCCTGCTCGGGATCGGGCATGATCGTTCGTCAGGCCGTGGCCTACGCGGCCGTGACGGGCACCCCGGTCCGTCTGCGGCGTGTCCGGGCGCACCGGCCGTCCCCAGGGCTGCGGCATCAGCATCTCCGCGCGGTCGAAGCCGTCCGCACCCTGGTCGGCGGAACGGTCGAGGGCGCGGCGCTCGGCTCGCAGGACGTCGTCTTCCACCCGGGGGGCGGGTCACCGCGGGGGCACTACGCGTTCGACGTAGGGACCGCGGGATCGGCCACCGCGCTGTCGCTCGCGCTGCTGCCCGTCCTCGCCACGGCCGCCGAGCCGGTCGGAGTCGACCTCACCGGTGGGCTGTTCCAGGACCGCGCGCCCTCCGCGTTCCATCTGCAGCATGTGCTCGCCCCGCTGCTCGGCCGGATGGGGCTTGCGGTCGAGATCACGCCTGTCCGGCCCGGCTACCTGCCGATGGGCGGCGGGGTGCTGCGGCTCGCGGTGCGCGGCCACGGCCCGCTCCTGCCCCTGGACGCGGAGTCGCCGGGGCCGGTGCGGTCGGTGTGGGGCATCGCCCTCGCCTCCCACCTGCGAGAACGCCAGGTGGCCCGGAGGATGGGGGACGGGGCCCGCGAGGTGCTGGCCCGGGCCGGCCACGACGCCCTCATCGACGAGCGCGACGACACCACCGCTCTCCAGCCGGGCGCCGGACTCGCCCTGTTCGCGGACCTGACGGACGGGTGGCGGCTCGGGGCGGACGGTGCAGGGGCCCCCGGGCGCCGGGCCGAGACGATCGGGGCGGCCACCGCGCGGCGCCTGCTGGAGGACCTGCGCACGGGAGCGGCGCTCGACCGCTTCGCCGCCGACCAGATCGTCGCCTTCACCGCGCTGGCCCGCGGCCGCAGCCGGATCCGACCGGCCGCGGTCGGCGACCATGTGCGCACCGCGGTGTGGCTGACGAACCTGTTCGGTCTGGCCCGCGCCGAGCTGACGGGAGGTCTCCTCGTGGTCGACGGGGGCGGACGGGCGGGGTGACGGGCGGGGTGACCGACGGGGTGACGGGCCGGGTGACGGGCGGAACGCTCCCCGCGACGGCGCCCGCCGGACGTCGCGTCACTCCGCGGTGATGCGCGTACCGAGGTCGCGCCCCTCGCAGATCGCCGCCATGGCGCCCGCCGCCGCGACGTCGAAGACATGCATGAGCAGGCCCTGTTCCCCGGCCAGTACGAACGCGGTGGCGTCCATCACCGTCAGCTTGCGCGCGATCGCCTCGCGGTAGGTGAGGTGTGCGTACCGTCTGGCGCCCGGATGCGTCCTCGGATCCCTGTCGTACACGCCGTCGACCCCGCGCTTGGCGACCAGCAGCGCGTCGGCCGACAGTTCCAGGGCCCGCTGCACCGCCGCGTAGTCGGCGGTGACGTACGGCTGCCCGGTGCCCCCGGCCAGCAGCACGATCCGGCCCGCCCTCAGGTGCCGGTCCGCACGCAGCCGGACGAACGGCTCGGCGATGCCCTGCATCGCGACGGCCGTCATCACCCGCACCTCCGCCGCGCCCCGTGAGGTCAGGGCGCCCCGCAGCATCAGGGCGTTCATCACCGTGCCGAGCATGCCGATCTCGTCCGCCTCGGCCCGCTCGATGCCCCAGCTCTCGGCCTGCCGTCCCCGGACGTAGTTGCCTCCCCCGACCACCACCGCGATCTGCGTGCCGAGGTGGTGCACCGCGGCGATCTCGTCCGCGAGCCACGCCGGACGCGCCGGATCGGTCCCCGCCCCGGACGCGCCGGCGAACGCCTCACCGCTGATCTTGGCCACGACACGCGCATAACGGCCCACAGCCCACAGGTCTCCCTTCCCGCTCGACACCACCATGCTCGGGCGGTTCCCGCGGCGGCGCACCCCACCCGGCGGGCAGGCCCGCCGCCTCACCCGCCCCGCTCCGGCCACCTGCCCGATTCGCCAGGCCGGGTGGAGGCGCGCAGCATGGAGATGACCCGAATGCCGCCGTTTCGCGGAGGTGAACCGCGATGACACTGCCCGTACATCACCGGCCCGGCCAACACCTGGAGTGGTTCCCCGAGCTGAGCTGGGGCGAGCCGATCACCGCCGAGGTGGAGAACCTCTTCGAGCGGATGAACCGCTTCCTGGAAGCCGCCGGTGTCGCGCCCTCCGCCGGGGCCTGGTCGCCGGCGGCCGACCTGCAGGAGCGGGACGACGCCTATCTGATCGAGGCGGAGCTGCCAGGGATCAAGCGCGAGGACATCGACGTCGAGATCAGCGAGCGGGAACTGTGCATCACCGGCGAGTACAAGGAACGCGAGCGTGAAGGCGTCCTCCGCCGCAGCACCCGGCGCACCGGACGCTTCGAGTACCGGGCGCTGCTGCCCGCCGATGTGAAGACGGAAGAGATCACGGCGACGCTGACGGACGGGGTACTGACCGTCACCATCCCCAAGGCCCAGACGGTCACGTCACGGCACATCGAGATCTCCCAGTCCTGAGGGGCGCGGCCTCTTCCCGCCGTGCGGGCGGGGCGGGGCGCCGAACGGAGGACCCCGAGCACCCCGAGCGCCCAGAGGACCGAGAAGACCGAGAACATCCCAGACAGGCACCTCGCCCTTGGAGAAGTCATGCTCCAGACTCGTGAACTCCTCGACAGCCTGGCCACCAAGGCCCCCCTGAACAACGAGATCCTCGCCACCACCATCGACACCCTCGCCACGTGCGAGGAGGCGGTCACCGCCTGCGCGGCGGGCATGGTCACCGGCCAGGACGGCGCGTCGATGGCCCTGGCCGTCGCCCTCGACCTGGACTGCGCCGACTCGGTGCTGGCCACGCGGCGGATCCTGACCCGGGCGACGGGACCCAACGGTGCCCTGCTGGCCGCGCAGTTGGAGGCGTGTCTGATCGCCTGCCAGCGCAGCCACGAGGAGTGCAGCCGCCACTCCGCCCACCATGAGCACTGCCGCCTGTGCGCGGACGCCACCCGGCAGGCCGCCGACGCCTGCCGTCAGGCCCTGGCGGCCCTGCGCGCCTGACCGGACACCACGACGACCCCGACCGGGTGACCGCGCTCTCCTCGACGCGGGGTCACCCGCCGTCGTACGCGGGCGCCGCGGTGATCCGCGCGCGGTGCGCAGGCGGCGGGCGGCGGGCGGTGCCTGCTTCCACGCCGGCGCCACCAGCGCCGTCGCGGACAGCGCCGTCGCGGACAGCGCCGTCGGCTACGCGGAGGCGATCGGAACCGTCCTGAAGTCCGGACGCACCTCACCGTCTGCCGGTGGGAGATGTTCGGCGTCCAGGGCGGCCGGCGGAAGCTCGTCGCCAACGGCCAGCAGACACCGATCCGCGTCAACAGGCCCCAGTAGTGAACGAACAGCCGCCGCTGCGCCGCCGAGTCCCCCTCGGTGGCATCCCGGATGAGCCGGTCGAGCCCGTACCTGGCCGCGGCGGCCGAACCGCCCCGACGGGCGGGCAGCCCCCCGGCGCGCGTGCACATGCTTGACGTCGGCACGCGCGGCCGAGGGGCTCAACCGCGGCTGCGCCGCAGGAGTTCCTGCGGTTCACCCCTGACCGCCCTATGGCGGCCCATACCTCTCGTCGGCGCTGTCCGGGGCGGGAAGCCGCCTTCAGTCATCGACCTCCTGCTCGTCGAACAGTGCGGGGTCGACGATCTCCTCCTCGTCGAACTGCATCGGGTCGACGATCTCCTCCTCGTCGAACTGCATCGGGTCGGCGACCTCCTGCTCGTCGAGCTGTACGTAGTCGGCGCTGGTCTGCAGTTCGCCTGCCTCTGCGAGGACCGGGGTGCTCAGGAGCATCACGCCGGCGGCGGCGATTGCCAGCGCACTGGTGATGCGGGTCGTCTTGGTCACGATGGTGCTCCTCTGTCGAACGGACCGGGGTCCTGTCGGCTTTCCTGATCAGGGCCACAGAAGCCGGAACGGGGGCCGGCTGGGCACCCGGGCACCCCTCGTCCGCCGCCGGGCCCTTCGCTCCCGGGTCTTTCCGCAGGCCGGCGACCTGCGGAACGGGATCTGCTCGCAGGCTATGCGGACATAAGCGACGCTCATACTCCGACACCACATACAATATGACGTTTAGTACAATATCCCCCGTTCATCCCATCCACTCCCTCTCGCCGACCGAGCCGGGACCTGAGCGCGACCGAGCGCGCCGTCCTGTTCTCGCGGGAACACGACGCGAGAACGCGCTGCGTCCGGAGCGAGTGCGGGACGGAAAGCAACGGGATTCCGAGGCAGCCGTCCCGTACGGGACGGACAGTTCCTCGCACCGTCCACGCCGGCTCCAAGTTCTCGGAGCCATGGTGTAGTCGGTGGCTGATCGCCCGGTCGGTGAACAGCGACGCGTGGCAGCGCCTGCAGGCATCCAGCGACGCCTCCTCACCGGTGACGCCGAGGAAGGTCTGCTGCCGGCCCGAAGTCTGCCGGCTCCTTGGTGGAGGGCGTCGATCTGCTCGCGGATGCGGGGAGACAGGTGGCCCGCGCCAAGAAGCGCCCGCTCTGCGCTGAACCCGGGCGGGCCTCCCCGCCACGGCAAGGGCCGCCGTCTGCGCCACCGCGCCCTTTGACGACGTGCCAAGGGGCGCAGCCGGTCCCCGGAGCCCCGGCCGGACGTCCGGACGGCAAGGCCCCTGACGCGCTGCGCGGTGCGGGCGGCGAAGGCGGCACCGGTTCACCCGGCGGCCCCAGGACGGTCATGGCGGTCGTCTGACGGTCGGCCTGGTGAAGTGGCGTTCCAGGGCACGAAGGCGGACCGGGTGTCGGTTCCGGTCGCGGCGGACCGACCTTTGCGGCCACGGAGGATGCTCCGCCGCCCGGACGCCCCGTTCACGCGGGCCCTCATCATGGCGTCACGGTTTGCGACGGACTCTGGTCGGCAGTTGACTGGGAGGACCACTGGTACGCGTTGACGGTTCCGGGGCGGATGTACACGGGTGGCCGACGGGACATGTGGTGGCTTCCGACGGTGTGCCACGTCGGCCGCATGGCCTCATGGGTGGGCGCGCACACGAACGCACCGGGACAACCCTGGCCCCGCGTCCGCCTTCCGTAGGAAGCCGCCGGACATTCCGTGTGATGGTCGTCCCCGGCTGCGGGCCCGCGATGCGGTCCGAGGCAGAGCCGGGCGAGTACGCGGTGAGGACGTGACCAACTGACTGATGAGGACCGACACGACGCGGCGGCGCGCCGCCGATGACGAACCGGCCTCCGGTGCAGGGCGACTGCGCCGATTGCGCGGCTTGGGGCAGCGATGAGCGACCAGCACCCGGGAAACAGGATGGGAGCGGACGACCGATCCCTACTGGCCCGAGTCCCTCGGCACGCTCGAACTCTCCGTCCGCTACCGGGAGCACCCGCTGGTCCTGCGCATCAGCGGACAACAGGTTCACGTCACCGCCGGCTGCGGCATGCATCGGCCGATCAAGGTCTCCTGCAGAGGCCGGACCGCCGTACTGCGCCCCGGATCCACCCTGGAATTCCCCTCCTGCGACAGCACGGTCCACCCCCCGTCGCCACACAACACGCCGACTGCCGCACCTCCGCGTGACTGACCGGCCCGCGCTCCCCGCGACCGGACCAGCCGCACCGCCTCCAGCCGCCGTCGGCGACACACCTCAACTCCCGGGGACGGCAACGGCCGACGAGGCCTGCTTCACCTCTCTCACCTGCACGGCGCGCAGATGCGCAAGCGGCCGCTGACCCCCGGCCTCGCCGATGTCGACGGGGCCGATCGAATCCGCGACGCGAAGACCACGGGTCCCGGCGACCGATTCCCCGGAGTGGGCCGCCGCGCGGGCATCGTCACCACCCCGAGATGACACCCGGGCCCTGTTCCTGGTTCCTTCATATGGTCCGGCCCCGCCAGGCGGACGAGGAGCTCAGCCAGGAGGCGACCCGGCTGATGTCGGAGGAGGTGACGATGCCGACAAGGCGGCTTCCGTCCAGTACGAGGGCTCGGTGGACGGGGCCGGCCTGCAGCTCGGGCACGATCCTGGCCAGCGGGTCATGGGGGTGGGGGGTCGGCAGGTCGTCGATCGGCACCATCACACGGGCGACGGCGGTGGATGCGCGCTCCGTCTCCCGGACCGCGTCGGCGCCCCTCAGGGTGACCAGGCCGACCGCGGTGTCCCCGTCGTCGACGACGGGGAAGGCCGAGTGCCGGTAGCGGTAGCGCGGGTCGGCGAGGAACTCGCTGATCGTGGCGGTGGCCCGGACCGTCACCGGATCAGGCGTCATCGCCTCGCTCACCGGGATCCCGCCCAGCAGTTCATGGAGCCGGGCCTGGCCACCTTCCGTCGTGGCCATCGCGATGACGAACCAGCCGATGACCACAAGCCAGATCCCGCTGAACACGGCCCCCACGAGGACGAGGTACAGGCCGAGACCGACCAGCAGCCATCCCATCACCCGTCCCGCACTCGTGGCCACCATGGTGGCCCGCAGCCGGTTTCCGGTCTTCCACCACACGACCGCGCGCAGCAGCCGCCCGCCGTCGAGCGGCGCGGCGGGCAGAGCGTTGAAGACGGCCAGCAGGATGTTGATCCCCGCCAGCCAGGCCAGCGCCTCCACCACGAGCCCGGCATCGGACAGCCTGTCCAGCAGCACGGCCGCCAGGACGAACAGTCCCCCGAGCAGCAGGCTGACCAGGGGCCCCACGCCGGCGATTCGCAGCTCCGCTCTCGGAGTGGACGCCTCGCTCTTGAGCCGGGCCACCCCGCCGAGCAACCACAGAGTGATGTCGTCGACAGACACACCGTTGCGGCGGGCCACCAGCGCATGGCTGATCTCATGGGCCAGCAACGACAGCAGGAACACCGCCGCGGTCACCGCTGAGGCGAACCAGTACTGCCATGCCGGGCGGTCCGGATGAGCCTCCCGGAAGCCACCGCGCGCCAGCCCTACCAGGATCACGAGAAAGATGACCAGGACGCTCCAGTGCACGCCCACCCGGATACCGGCCACACGGCCCAGTGAGAACGTCGCCCGCACAGCAGCCACCTCACTCGTCCGTCCCCTGGCTCGTCTCTGTACCCGGTGACGCCCGGTGACGTCGGCCATCGACGAGCCCAGGTCACGCCGTCTCATCAGCGCGGAACCCACGCCTGGTACGGACCGGCATATCCGTATCGGCGCCGGCACAGGCATCGGCACCGGCAGGCACCCCCGGGCAGACGGGGCAGTGGATGTCCTTGCCGTCTCCCGGGCCGAATCATCCCTCTCCCAGGTGGCCTTCCCGGCGCGGACGAAACCTCGACGGACGAGCGAAGCATCGCCCTTTGGCGCTCGGTGCCCCACCCGAAAGCGAGACGATCCGACACCCGGCGTGCCGGACTGCCACCCGCTCGGCCGGCCGCGCCCGGCCTGCGCCACCGCCGGCTCACCGCCGGTCGCGTTCCGGGAGACCACCTGCCTCGCGGGCCTCACCCGCCGGCGGTCGTGTCACTCCCGCATGAGGGCGGTGACGGCCTGTTTCAGTTCCTCGGGTGTGGCGGCCCCGACGGTCCGCACGATGCCGTGCTCGTCGACGAGCACGTTGGTCGGAACGCCCCGAATGCCGAGGGCTGCCGCGTAGGCTCCGGTTTCGTCGACCAGGACCGGACCCTGGATGTCCCACATGTCGGCGAAGATGCGGGCCTCGTCGCGCGCGGTGGCGCCTTCCCACACGTTGATCAGAATGACGTCCAGCCCGGACCGGGCGGTACGGCGGCGCAGTTCCTCCAGAACCGGCGCCTCCGCATTGCAGGGGCCTCACCAACTGGCGAAGAAGTTGATGACGTACTTCTTCTCGGCCCACTCACGGGACGTGCGGACGGCTCCGGTGCGCGCGTCGGGCAGCGCGAAGGCGGGAAGCGCGCGGCCTTCGGCCGGGTGAGCGGCAGGGGCCTCAGGTCCCGGCAGCCACGGGCTGTCCACCAGCGTCAAGGTGTCGCTTCCGGCGTTGGAGACCAGCAGTCTTCCGGTGACGGCATCGATCGCGCAGTCGCCCGGGCCGTTGCCCACCAGGATGCGGTGGGTCTCCAGCCCGCTGCCGGCCTCCAGGGCGCTGACCGTGCCGGCGCCGCGGTTGCACACATAGAGCCGGGAGCCGTCGGGTGAGCAGCAGATACCGACCGGGGCCTGTTCCACAGCGAGTTCGTCCAGGAGCTCCCCGGTCTCCAGGGACAGGCGAAGAACCTTGCTGTGCAGCGAACCGGCCACATAGAGGTGGTCGGTCACCGGGTTGACCACGGCCTTGCACGGGCCTTCGCCCACCGCGATCCGATCCAGCGGCCGCAGCGCCGCGGTGTCGAACACGGTCAGTGAACCGGCCAGGAAGTTCGCGCAGTAACCGCGGCCTCGTCGGCTGTCCACCGCGATGCTCCCCGCCCCGACCTCGGCGGGCACCGTACCGACCACGGTCAGCCGGTCGGCGTCGATGGCGGTGATCGTCCCGGCCGCCGTGTTCCCGCAGAACACCCGGCGGAGGACCGGATCATGTCCCAGCCCCGCCGGATAGGCTCCCTCTCCGACGTCGATCCGGGCCAGGCGCTCTCCGCTGCGGGCATCCAGCACGGTCACCGTGTCGGAGCGGGCGTCGGCGGTGAACAGCCGCCGGGCCGGCAGATCGAGGATGACGGGGATCGGCTCACGTCCGACGTCCGCCCGCCACAGCGTGGCACAACTGTCCAGATCCACCGCGACAACCGCGTTGGCGCGGGAGCATGCCACATACGCGCGGCGGGCCTTCGCGTCGACGGCCACCGCTTCCGGTCCCGTGCCGACCGCGACCTCGGCGACCACGCGGTGCGTCCTCTGCACCCGGCACGCCCCTCCCGACGGTTCCGGGGTGCGGCTGTCCATTCCGCCACCTCCTCCCGCGTATGACCGCCTGGCTTCACCCGCGACGGACGAACCCTTTCCACGCTTTCCACGGGGCCTTCGACTGGATGCCCCGGCAGCAGGAAGCCCGTCGGGCGGCGTACCGTTCAGGACGCCGGCAGACGCAGTTTCCCTCCGGCGTAGTCGACGGTGATGTGACCGAACCGGCTCAGCACGTCAGACCCCAGGAGCCCTTTCGCGCCGGTCCGCTTCCCGTTGCGGTCCAGGTCGACGACTGCGGGCGTGGATGCGCCGAGTTCCACGTCTCCCACTCGCCAGTCGGCCAGGCGGGCGAACGGCACCTTCTCGCTGCCCACGACCCCGCTGATGGTCTGCTTCTCGCCGGTGCGTGGAAGGCCGAGCGAGGACGCCACGTCGTCGTCGACCACGCTGGACGATGCGCCGGTGTCCAGAACGAAGACGTACGGACCGTGGCCTTGTATCGACACAGGGACCAGAGCAAGGGTCTGGCCTTCCCGCTGGATCACCTTCATGGGCACATCCCGCACGGCGGAGGAGCCGGGCGTCGGCCGTTGCCGTTCTCCCTCGCCACCCCAGCCCCCGCAACCTGCCGACAGCGCCGACAGACCCACCACCGCCACCACCAGCCTCCACACCGGCGGCATGGGGCGATGGCGTGCCGCGTGAGTCGCGGGGACGCGGACCGCGGGGACGCCTCTCCGTCCGGACGCCGACGATCGGGGAAGGGGCGTGGCCCGGCGGGGATCCTCATCCGAGGAGACCATCGCTTCTCCTTCACCGGTCGCCCCTTGCCCCGCTCGGACGCGATGTCGCGAGCTCGGCACGGCCACTCGACCACCGAGGCGTGTGCACGGCCAGATGTCGGCCTGGACGCCCGGACGGGCCCGTCTCAACCACCATCACCGCACCCGCCGCCCGGCGCAAGTTCACTCCCGAGCTGTCAGCCGACGCCGAGCCGGCGGTTTCACGTCCCGGTGAACAGGCTCAGGACATCGTCGGCTGTCGTCTCCTCGGGGTCGAACATGAGCCCCCGGACACCCTGGGAGAGCAGATCGAATGATCCAAGTGGCCTGCGTCCCGAGAACCGCGGACCCGGCAGACGACGGTGCGACGCCCCACGGAAAGTTGAGTCAACCACCCGAATAGGGGAAGTCGGATGAAAGGGGGGAAAGTCACCAAGTAAGGGGCGGTAGAGATGGCGTATCCACAGCACACCACCACCGGCATGACCACGCACCCCGACCTGACGGAGATGCGGGAACGGCTCGAGCGGACGGCGTCGAGCAGCGGGGCGATCGCCGTCGAGGGGCTGATCCTCCTGACGGGCGTGTACACCGCGATATCACCCTGGGCCGTGCAGTTCTCCAGTCAGACCAATATCACCGTCAGCAATCTGATCGCCGGCGTCACCACCGCCCTGATCGGACTCGGCCTGGCCCTTGCCCCGGAACGCATGTTCCGCCTGGCGTGGGCGATCGTGCCCCTCGGGTTCTGGCTCGTGGTCTCTCCATGGGTGGTCACCCCCACCCACGGCGCACGCCCCGGGATCGTCTGGAGCAATTGCCTGGCCGGCGGAGTCACGGCCCTTCTCGGACTGATCGCCATGGGTCTGACCGTCCGCGTCGCCCGGCAGTCCCCTCGGTGAGGCGCACACTCGGCGCGGTGGGTCGCCTGAAGTCCCGGGCGCTTGAGCGGCCGAGGAATCCCCGTGACCATCAGCCTCCCGACTGAGCCCACCCACGTGTTCCCGTGGGAACACACCGCGAGAACACGCACCGGCCCTGCGCCGGGGTGGCGAGGGCACACCCAGGGGCGGGTACAGCGCGTGTGCCAGGGCTGCCCCGGTGAGGCGCTCGGGCCTCTGCCGCGACGGCGGCGCGCACTGCTCATGCCGGGCAGTGCGCAACCGCCCCGGTGACCCACGATGCCGACGTGGCCGGAAAGGCGGCAGGCCGCCGGACAGCACTGCGCCCCGCCCTCGGAGGAGAGCGGGGCGCAGCGGCGACGGGGAAGATCAGGCGTTCGCGCAGATCGCGTACACCGAGATGCCCACACTGCTGTACGCGTTCTGACGTCCGAGGCCGATCCAGCCCCGCCCGTCGTCCGTCGGGAACGACCCGACCAGGATGGCGTCGTTGCCCTGCGCCTCCGCGCCGCCGCCGATGGCGACCTTGCCCGCCGGGCAGTACACCGTCCGCCGCTGGAAGTTCGGCACGTTCGCGTTCGGCAGCTTCACCACCTGGTACCCGGCCACACTCGCAGCCCGGGACACCTGCCCGCTCTTCAAAGCCGCCTGACTGTCCGACGCCTGCGCCGCCCAGCCCACGCCCGACACCAGCGCCACCGCCAGCGCGCCCGCCCCGAGAACCTTCAAGCCTCGCATCCTGCTCCTTCACGTCCGGCAAGGCCCCGACGACCGGGACCTCGTCCACGACCGCCACCCTGCCCGGGTCCACCCCCCAGAACACCATTTACGTGACTAAACGCCCGGATAGGGCGAACGAGGGGGCATGAACTCTCCCGACGCGCCCAGCGCCCGCCCCGGGCACCCCGGGCGGGCAGGCAGGCGGACGGGCCGGGACAGTGCGACTCCCCGCCCCATCACTGGCGTTGTTGCCGTGATGCCGTCAAGGCAAGGCCGGCCTCGGCGAGGCATCCGCCGATGAGGTTGCTGCGGCACTGAATCCGGCGGAGACGGTGCCGGAGCCGAGGTCAAGATCTGTGGATCGCCGATCAGAACCAGTTGATCGTGTCCTTCAGGAAGCGGGTGAACTTCGAGCGGATTGTCGCGTTCACCCGCAAGGAAGGGATACGGCCCCGACCGGCGTGTTGTCCTGGTCAGGCACCGAGTCGAGCGATGTGCCCGGAACCGGACTCGAACCGGTACGCCCGCGAAGGGCAGCGAGGTTTAAGCTCGCCGTGTCTGCATTCCACCATCCGGGCAGGCCATGGGCTCCGCATCAAGGCTCCGAGCCTATCGGGACGCATCGCCCCAACAGCGGGCGGGTGAGCCGATGTTGTCTTATTTTATTGATGTCTGAGGGAGCATCAGCAGCCGGTGCGGGCCATCCGCACTTGCCAATAGCCTTTCGGGCGGCCACGGCCCGTGTATACGGAATGACGGAATTTCACCGCCCTGAAGGAAGGCTCGCGGCGCGCTCCCCACCTGGCGAGCAACCGCTTTCTCCCCCGGGAACGTTCCGGCGGCGCCCCGGCAGGCTTCTCCGGGGCCACCGTCATCCCCAGGTATGACAACCGGCCGGGCCGGTCCGACCCGAGGCTGCCCCGGGAACCGGAACAGCGGCTGACTCCACGCGGCTGATCGGCCGGAACGATGGGACACGTCCCCTTGACCGTCGTCGTCCCGACAGGAGCACCCTCCCGTGACCAGCACCCCCCTCGCCGACCGGACCACCTCGGTGGCCGCCCGAGCCGCGGATCTGTCCAAGGTCTACGGTCAGGGCGAGACCCAGGTGGTCGCCCTGGACCGGGTCACCGTCGACTTCCAGCAGGCTCGGTTCACCGCCATCATGGGACCCTCGGGCTCCGGCAAGTCGACGCTGATGCACTGTGTCGCCGGCCTCGACTCCTTCTCGTCCGGTTCCGTACGCATCGGCGACGTCGAGCTGGGAGCGCTCAAGGACAAGCAGCTCACCAAGCTGCGCCGGGACAAGATCGGCTTCATCTTCCAGGCGTTCAACCTGCTGCCGACGCTGAGCGCGATCGAGAACATCACGCTGCCCATGGACATAGCGGGCCGCAAGCCGGACAAGGCGTGGCTGGACACCGTGATCCAGATGACCGGCCTGTCGGGGCGGCTGAGCCACCGCCCCTCCCAGCTGTCCGGTGGCCAGCAGCAGCGCGTCGCGGTGGCGCGGGCGCTGGCCTCCAAGCCGGACATCATCTTCGGCGACGAGCCCACCGGGAACCTGGACTCGCGGTCGGGCGCGGAGGTGCTGGGCTTTCTGCGCAACTCCGTGAGGGAGTTGGGACAGACGGTGGTGATGGTCACCCATGACCCGGTCGCGGCGGCCTACGCGGACCGGGTGATCTTCCTGGCGGACGGGCGGATCGTGGACGAGCTGTACGAGCCGAGCGCCGACACGGTGCTGGACCGGATGAAGCGGTTCGACGCGAAGGGCCGCACCAGCTGACACCGGCGGCAAGCCGGGCAACCCGCCCGGCGCGCAGAGGAGTTCGCCCACGATTCCCGGCCGGCCCGGTACCCGAGAGCGGCCATCGGCCGCGTCCCGCCCGCCTTTCGCCCCACCCGTCGCACAACCCAGCCCTGGACAGAGAGAAATGTTCCGAACCGCCCTGCGCACCGTGCTCGCGCACAAGGCCAGGCTGCTCATGACCGTCCTCGCCGTGATGCTCGGCGTGGCATTCGTGTCGGGCACCCTGGTCTTCACCAACACCATCTCGGACGCCTACCAGAAAAGCTCCGCCAAGGGCTTCGACCAGGTCGACGTCGCCATCCGCCCGGAAGGCCGCAAGGACACCGGCGACACGCTCGGCAAGGAGCCCGAGCTGACCCAGGCCCTCCTCGACAGGGCCGCAGCGGCGCGGGGCGCCGGCAGCGCCATCGGCGTCGTCAACGGCTTCACCGCCATCGCCGGCAAGGACGGCAAACTCATCGGCGGCGGCTTCCAGTCCCAGGGCGGCAACTACTGGGGCGCCAAGGACCCCCGGTATCCGATCGTGAGCGGGCACGCCCCCCAGGGGCAGAACGAGGTCCTCATCGACTCCGAGACCGCCGGGCGCGCCGGCTACGAGGTCGGCGACACCGTGCGCCTCTCCATCGACGGGCCCGTCCTGACCCCGAGGATCACCGGCATCTTCACCACCGACGACGGCAACGTCGCCGCCGGCGGCAGCCTCGCCCTGTTCGACACGGCCACCGCCCAGCGGCTGTTCCACAAGGGCGGGACGTACGACAAGATCGACGTGAAGGCCGCCCCCGGCACCGGCCAGATCGCCCTGCGCAACGCGCTGGACGAGATCGTCCCCAAGGACGTCGCCTCCACCGCCACCGGCCGGCAGCTCGCCGACGACCAGGCCCAGCAGATCGCCTCCGAGACCAGCAGCATGCGCACCGGGCTGCTGGTCTTCGCGGGGATCTCGCTGTTCGTCGGCACGTTCATCATCGCCAACACCTTCACGATGCTGGTCGCCCAGCGCACCAAGGAGCTGGCGCTGCTGCGCGCGGTCGGCGCCTCCCGCCGTCAGATCACCCGGTCCGTACTCGTCGAGGCGTTCGTGGTCGGGGCGGTCGCGGCCGTCAGCGGTCTGGTGGCGGGCGTCGGCATCGGCGCGGGGCTGCGGTCGCTGGTGGGCAAACTCGGCGGAACCGTTCCGGACGGCCCCCTCGTGATCACCCCGGGCACGGTCGTGACCGCCCTCGCCGTGGGCATCCTGATCACGATGCTGGCCGCCTGGCTGCCGGGCCGCCGCGCCGCGAAGATCCCGCCGGTCGCCGCGATGAGCAGTGTCCACGCGCAGGCGTCCATGAAGTCCCTGGTCGTCAGGAACACGATCGGCGCCCTGCTCTCCGCGGCCGGCGTCACCACCGTTCTGTACGCCACCACGCTGGACGGCGACGCCGGCCAGATGCCGATGGGCGCCGGTGCGGTGCTCCTCGTGATCGGGGTCTTCGTCCTCACACCGCTGCTGTCCCGCCCGCTGATCGCGGCCGCCGCGCCCCTCCTGCGCGCCTTCGGGGTCTCGGGGAAGCTGGCCCGGCAGAACGCGGTGCGCAACCCGCGCCGCACCGCGGCCACCGCTTCGGCCCTGATGATCGGCCTGACCCTGATCACCGGACTGACGGTGATGGCGGGCAGCCTGCAGACCGCGATCGACAAGATGGCCGCCTCGGCGCTCAAGGCGGACTACGTGGTGTCGATGGCGAACGGCAACACGCTCTCACCCGGCGTCGAGAAGACGCTGAAGTCGACCGACGGGGTCACCGTGACCAGCCCGCTGCGCAACGCGCCCTCGCGCATCGACGGCGAGACCGAGTACCTGACCGGCGTCAACGGCGCCACGATCGGCGAACTGACCGATCTGACGGTCCTGGACGGCGCCTTCAAGGTCGGCGGCACCGGGGTGGTCGTCGACGACGGCACGGCCGGGTCCCACCACTGGACGGTGGGCTCGCGGTTCACGGTCTCGTACGAGGACGGCAAGAAGCAGGTGCTGACGGTGGCCGGTGTCTACCGGAAGACCGAGATGATGCGCGGCATCATGCTGGACCTCGCCACCCTCTCCCCGCACCAGAGCGACCCGTCCGACATGCAGGTGATGGTCAGGACGTCGGGCGGCGCCACCGCGTCGGCCAAGAGCACGCTGGAGAAGGCGCTCGGCGACAACCCGGCCGTCCTGGTCCAGGACAAGAAGGACATCTCCCACCGCATCGCGCAGATCTTCACACTGATGCTGAACATGCTCTACGGCCTGCTGGCCATGGCGGTGCTCGTCGCCGTCCTCGGCGTCATCAACACGCTGGCCATGTCGGTCTTCGAGCGCTCCCAGGAGATCGGGATGCTGCGCGCGATCGGACTCGACCGCAGGGGAATCAAACGGATGGTCCGCCTTGAGTCCCTGGTGATCTCGCTCTTCGGCGGGGTACTCGGCCTCGGCCTGGGCGTGTTCTTCGGCTGGGCGGCCGGTGAACTGCTCGGCACGAAGATGGCGACCTACGAACTGGTCCTGCCCTGGGGCCGGATGGCTCTCTTCCTCCTGCTGGCCGCGGTGGTCGGCGTGCTGGCCGCCCTGTGGCCGGCCCGGCGGGCGGCCCGTCTGAACATGCTCACTGCGATCAAGTCGGAGTAGCGGCGACGACCGGCCGGGCCCCGTCCGTTCACCGTCCGGACGGGGCCCTTTCGTGGTGCGGGGCGGTGCGGGGAGGAACCCGGGGTCAGTTCCAGGTACGGGCGCGCAACGGCATCCCGGACGTGCCCGGCTCCGGCGTCCGCACGGCGAGGACCTGGTTGACGCCGATGCGGTTGCGCTCGAAGGCGAGGGCTGAGGCGGCCATGTAGAGGCGCCAGACGCGGGCGCGGCCCGCACTGGTGAGGCGCTGCGCCCGCCCCCACTGGCCCTCCAGGTTGGCGACCCAGCGGCGCAGGGTGAGGCCGTAGTGCTCGCGCAGGGACTCGACGTCGCGGACCTCGAACCCGGCGCGCTCCAGCTGGGTCACCGTGGTGCCGAGGGGGGCGAGTTCGCCGTCCGGGAAGACGTACGCGTCGATGAAAGCGTCGACGGAGTACGAGGATTCGTCCCGCTGGGGCCGCCGGGCGATCTGGTGGTTGAGCAGCCGCCCGCCCGGCTTCAGCTGGGCGTGCAGACCGCGGGCGTACTCCAGGTACCGCTCGGCGCCCACGTGTTCGGCCATGCCGATGGAGGAGATGGCGTCGAAGGGGCCGTCCGCGACGTCCCGGTAGTCCTGCACCCGGATCTCGACGCGATCGGTGAGCCCCTCGTCGGCGACCTGCTTGCGGGCGTACGCGGCCTGCTCCTCGGAGAGCGTGACACCGACGACGTCGACGCCGTGCTCGCGGGCGGCGTGCACGGCCAGGGAGCCCCAGCCGCAGCCGACGTCGAGAAGCCGCTGCCCCGGCTTCAGGCCCAGCTTGCGGCAGACCAGTTCCAGCTTGTCGCGCTGGGCGTCCTCCAGGGTGCCGTCCGGTGTGTCCCAGTAGGCGCACGAGTAGACCATGGAGGGCCCCAGGACGATTTCGTAGAAGTCGTTGCCGACGTCGTAGTGGTGGCTGATGGCCTGCTTGTCGCTGCGCCGGGTGTGGAGGTTGCCGCGGAACCGGCGGACCTCCTCGGGGGGCGGCGGGGGCGGCGGCAGCAGGCCCGCCATCCTGGCCAGCCCGCGGACGGCGGCGCGGACGTCCGGGTCGCGGACCGCCTCGGCGAGCCCGCGGGCGTCGTCCCCGCGCTCCCAGACGAGTCCGGCCATCAGCTCCAGGGCGGTGTACAGATCGCCGTCGACGCCCAGGTCCCCGGCGACCCACGCACGGACGAGGCCCAGTTCGCCGGGCTTCCACAGGACGCGGCGCAACGCGCGACGGTTGCGCACGAGGATGGCGGGTGCACCCGGCGGGCCGGCCTCCGAACCGTCCCAGGCCCGGATGCGCACCGGGAGCGGGGCTCCCAGCAACTGTTCGACGAGGCCCTTCAGCCGCCGCGCGGTATCAGCCATGGTGCACACCTCCGTGACAGGTCCCGGAATGTCCAACACCACGAAAACACCTGAGGGGCCAATTCGCAGTCCCCCATCGGCGTTACGGCTGTGCAAAATACCGGCGTCCGCCCGGTCGGCCCCCGCTCCGCCCGGCGGCCCGGCCCCGCCCGCCGGGCGGTCCGCACCCGTCGCCGTACACCGAAGGGGCCGCCCGCACCACGGATGGCGGGCGGCCCCTTCGGGGACTGCGGGTTGGCCGGAGGTCAGGAAGCCTTGGCCTTCTCCTCGGTCCTGGCCGCGACCGGGACCGGGACCGGCTTGGCGGCCTCGTAGAACTCGTCGCGCGGAGCGTGGATCGCGCCGAGCGCGACGACCTCGCGCTTGAGGAACAACGCCAGCGTCCACTCCGCGAAGATCCGGATCTTCCGGTTCCACGTCGGCATGGCAAGGCCGTGGTAGGTGCGGTGCATGTACCACGCCAGGCGGCCGCGCAGCTTGATCTTCACCTTGCCGACGACGATCATGGCGACGCCCTTGCGGAGGCCCAGCCCCGCGACCGCGCCCTTGTTGGCGTGGCTGTACTCCTTCTGCGGGAAGCCCCGCAGGCCGGCCACCACGTTGTCGCCGAGGGTCCTGGACTGGCGCAGCGCGTGCTGTGCGTTGGGCGGGCACCAGGCGTTCTCGTTGCCCGCCTTGCGGCCGATGAGGTCCGGCACCTGGGCGTTGTCGCCGGCGGCCCAGATGTAGTCCGTGCCCTTGACCTGGAGCGTGGGCTCGGTGTCCACGTGGCCGCGCGGTCCCAGCGGCAGGCCGAAGCGGGCCAGCGCCGGGTTGGGCTTGACGCCCGCGGTCCACACGATCGTGTTGGAGTCGACCTCGAGACCGTTCTTGAGCACCACGTGACCGCCGACGCAGGACTCCATGGACGTGGAGAGGTAGACCTCGACGCCGCGGCCCTCAAGGTGCTCCTTGCCGTACTGGCCGAGCTTGGGGCCGACCTCGGGGAGGATCTTGTCGGCGGCGTCGACGAGGATGAAGCGCATGTCGTCGCGGGACACGTTCTTGTAGTACTTGGCCGCGTCCCGGGCCATGTCCTCGACCTCGCCGATGGTCTCCGCGCCGGCGAAGCCACCGCCGACGAAGACGAAGGTGAGCGCCTTGCGGCGGACGTCCTCGTCGTTCGTGGAGTCGGCCTTGTCGAGCTGCTCGAGAACGTGGTTGCGCAGGCCGATGGCCTCCTCGATGCCCTTCATGCCGATGCCCTGCTCGGCGAGCCCGGGGATCGGGAAGGTGCGGGAGACGGCGCCCAGCGCGATGACGAGGTAGTCGAAGGGCAGCTCGTACGCCTCGCCGACCAGCGGGGCGATGCGCGCGACCTTGCGGTCCTGGTCGATGCTGGTGACCCGGCCGGTGAGGACCTCCGCCTTCGGCAGCACGCGCCGCAGCGGGACGACGACGTGCCGGGGGGAGATGCTGCCGGCGGCGGCTTCGGGGAGGAAGGGCTGGTAGGTCATGTACGAGCGCGGGTCGACGACGGTGACGGTCGCCTCGCCGTAGCGCATCTTCTTCAGAATGCGTCGAGCTGCGTACAGGCCTACGTACCCACCGCCTACTACGAGGATCCTGGGACGCTCCGTGGTGCTCATGGCATCGAGTATCCACCCGTCCGCGGGGGGAGGCTCGTGCGCCCCTTCACAAGCTTGGGCAGGGTATCTGTTATAGTGCGCGACCCCGGCAAGGCAGGCCACGACATCACAAGGGAACAAGCGTACGAGCCGACCCTGGCCAAGGCCACGTGAGCTGCACCGAACCCCTGAGGAAGATCCACACGGGCCCCGGACCGGGGTCCGCACGACCCCGTGCTCTCGCTCGTGCGAGCACCCGCAAGGGCCCACCGAGCCCCAGGAATGGGCCGTTCGGCCCATGGTGCCGCCCGACGGGGGCGATTTCCTTGTGAAGAACTTCACGAACTTTTCCGTGGGCGCCTCCCCGAGGAGACCCCGAGGGCCCCTCGGGCGCGCTCATACGGTACCTGACCTGCTCAGGAGAGGCTACCGGCGAGTAGAAACCCCGCCCCACCACGCGCCGGACAAGCGATCCGTCGAGGATCGTCCACGAGCGCAACCCACTCGCCGAACCGAGTTACGTGTACACGATAACGCGTACACTGCCCGCGTGGCTGAGAACACCGTGACCGTGAGGGAAGCCCGCGCGCACCTCGCGGACCACATCAACCGGGCCGAGGAAGGCGTTCCGACCGTCATCACGCGCAACGGCGCCCCGGTGGCGGCCGTGGTCCCGATCGCGGACTTCGAGGCGCTGGAGGAAGCGGCCGACGTGATGCTGGCGCGCGAAGCGGAAGCGGTCCTGGCCGAGGGCGGCCCCACCGTGACGATGGCGGAACTGCTGGCGGATCTGTTCACCGAGCATGACGGCGAGGCGACGTGAAGTACGCCTTCCGGTTCACCACGGCGGCACAGCGGCAGCTCCGGGCCATCAGCCGGCCCGACGCCATGCGCATCCTGACCGCGCTGACCGCGCTCGGCGAGGACCCGTACCGCGAGGACGCCGACGTCGAGAAGCTCACCGGCCCGTCGGGGCTCTACCGGCTCCGGGTCGAAAGCTACCGGGTCGCCTGCCAGATCAACGATGGTGAACTCGTCATCCTCGTCGTCAAGGCGGGCGACCGGCGGGACGTCTACCGCAACCTGTAGGCGGTCAGGCCAGAGACCACCCGATGCCGTCCAGGATGTCGTGCTCGCTGACCACGACCTCCGCGGCCCCGGTCCGCTCCATGACCGCGAGCAGTACGAGGGCGCCCGCGCCGATGACGTCCACGCGTCCCGGGTGCATGGAGGGGATGGCCGCGCGCTCGGCGTGCGTGGCCCTCAGGAGCCACTCGGTGATCTCCCGCACGCGGTCGTGGGAGAGGCGGGAGTGGTGGATCCTCGCCGAGTCGTACTCCGGCAGGTCCTGCGCGATCGCCGCGACCGTGGTCACCGAACCCGCGAGCCCGACCAGTGTGTGCGCCTCGCGCAGCGGCACCGACCGCTCCGCCAGGTCCAGCGCGGTCTCGACATCGGACCGTATGGCCGCGATCTGCTCCTCGGTGGGCGGGTCGGTCACGGCCCCGTCGCGCACGAGGTGGCGCTCGGTCATGCGGACGCAGCCGATGTCGACGGACCGGGCGCCGCGCACGTGGTCGTCGCCGACGACGAACTCCGTGGACCCGCCACCGATGTCCACGACGAGGAAAGGCCCCGCGAGGTCCTCCCGGCCGGCCAGCTCCTTGGTCGCGCCCGTGAAGGAGAACTCCGCCTCCTGGTCGCCGGAGATGACCTCGGGCTCGACACCGAGGATGTCCAGGACGCCACGCACGAACTCCTCCCGGTTCTCGGCGTCCCGGGAGGCGGAGGTGGCGACGAAGCGGATCCGCTCCACGCCGTGCTTCTCGATGATCTCGGCGTACTCGCGGCAGGCGGCGAAGGTCCGCCGGAGCGCCTCCGGCGCGAGCCGCCCGGTGCGGTCCACGCCCTGGCCGAGCCGGACGATGGTCATCCGCCGGTCCAGGTCGACGAGTTGACCGGTCGCCGGGTCCGCGTCCGCGACCAGCAGCCGGATGGAGTTCGTACCGCAGTCGACGGCGGCGACCCGGGTCACTGGTCGTCCTCCCCGGAATCGGCCGCGTCTGCGGCATCGGCGGCGGCGAGGGGCTTGAAAGCGAACCAGCCGGAGTCCGACTCCTGCACCTGCCACTCCTCGCCGGACGGCGGCTCCCCGGGCGTCACGCACGGCCCCTTGCGCCACCATTCGGGCAGCATCGCGATCGCCTCGTCACCGAGCGGGTTGACGCCCGGTCCCGCGGCCAGGGAGTGCGCCACGAGCACATGCAGGCACTTCACCCGGTCCGGCATGCCGCCCGCGCTCGGAAAGCCCTCCAGGACCTCCACGGCGTCTCGGCGGGCGATGTAGTCCTCGTGCGCGGCCCGGTAGGCGGCGGCCAGCTCCGGGTCGGTGGCCAGGCGGTCCGTCATCTCCTTCATGACGCCGTTCGCCTCCAGGGTGCCGATGGCGGAGGCGGCGCGCGGGCACGTCAGGTAGTACGTCGTCGGGAACGGTGTCCCGTCGGGGAGCCGCGGCGCCGTCTCCACGACGTCCGGCTGCCCGCACGGGCACCGGTGCGCGATCGCGCGCAGCCCGCGCGGCGGGCGCCCGAGCTGCTGCGTGACGGACTGGACGTCCGCGTCCGTGGGCTCGGTGCGCGGGGTGGGCGGCGGAGGGATTTCCATGGCTGCTTTCAGGCTGTCTTTCTCGGTATCACTTGCCGGACGACGCGTCGGACTTGTCGACGCCGAACCAGATGTTGGCGTACCAGGGGCGCAGGGACCTCGTCCGGTCCGTGTGCGACCGCTCGGCCGGGTGCGGGTCGATCACGACGTACCCGGTCTCCCCCGGCATCACATAGTGCAGCCGCTGCCGGATCTGCTGCTCCGCGTACGCGTCGTCCTGCCAGCGGGCCTTGAGGTCGCGCAGTTGCTCGACCCGCCGGCGGGCCTGCTCCTGCTGCCGCTCCAGATCGGCGATGTCCGCACGCTGGGAGACGTACTGCCGCATCGGGTAGGCGAGCGCCACGATCAGCGAGCACAGGACGAGTGCGAGCAGGGCGGCCCGGCCGGTGAGCCGGGAGCGGCGGGCCTGCCGTCTGCTCTGGGAGCGGTAGACCCGGGCCGCCGTCTGCTCGCCGAGCAGCCTCAGCCTGGTCGCTGTGGAGAACCGGTCGCGGTCCTTCACGGCCATCTCTCCCGCCTCCCCTTCACACGTGCGTACGTCCCCGCACACGGTACGGGACCGAGTACGGGGACGTACGGACGACTGGCTAAGGCGTTGCCCTGGTCGCTCAGCCCTTGAAGCGCGGGAAGGCGCTGCGGCCGGCGTAGACCGCGGCGTCGTCGAGGATCTCCTCGATGCGCAGCAGCTGGTTGTACTTGGCCACGCGCTCGGAGCGGGCCGGGGCACCGGTCTTGATCTGGCCGCAGTTGGTGGCGACGGCCAGGTCGGCGATGGTGACGTCCTCGGTCTCGCCGGAGCGGTGGGACATCATGCACTTGAAGCCGTTGCGCTGGGCCAGCTCGACGGCGTCCAGGGTCTCGGTCAGCGAGCCGATCTGGTTGACCTTGACGAGCAGCGCGTTGGCGGTGCCCTCCTCGATCCCGCGGGCCAGGCGCTCCGGGTTGGTGACGAACAGGTCGTCGCCGACGAGCTGGACCTTGTCGCCGATCCTGTCGGTGATGACCTTCCAGCCGGCCCAGTCGTCCTCGAACAGCGGATCCTCGATGGAGACCAGCGGGTAGGCCGCGACGAGCTCCTCGTAGTACTCCGTCATCTCGGCGGCGGAGCGCTCCTTGCCCTCGAAGAGGTACTTGCCGTCCTTGTGGAACTCGGAGGCGGCGACGTCGAGGGCGAGGGCGATCTGCTGGCCGGGGGCGTAGCCCGCCTCCTTGATCGCCTCCAGGATGAGGTCGAGGGCCTCGCGGTTGGAGCCGAGGTTCGGGGCGAAGCCGCCCTCGTCGCCCAGGCCGGTGGACAGGCCCTTGTTCTTCAGCACCTTCTTGAGGGTGTGGTAGACCTCGGCGCCCCAGCGCAGGGCCTCGGAGAAGGACTCCGCGCCGATCGGGGCGATCATGAACTCCTGGATGTCCACGTTGGAGTCGGCGTGCGAGCCACCGTTGAGGATGTTCATCATCGGCACCGGCAGCAGGTGCGCGTTCGGGCCGCCCAGGTAGCGGAACAGCGGCAGGTCGCTGGCCTCGGAGGCGGCGTGCGCGACGGCGAGGGAGACGCCGAGGATGGCGTTGGCGCCGAGGGAACCCTTGTTGTCGGTGGCGTCCAGGTCGAACATGGCCTGGTCGATCAGGCGCTGCTCGGTGGCGTCGTAGCCGACCAGCTCCGGGCCGATCTGCTCGATGACCGCGAGAACGGCCTTCTCGACGCCCTTGCCCTGGTACCGGTTCGGGTCGCCGTCGCGCAGCTCGATGGCCTCGAAGGCGCCGGTGGAGGCGCCGGACGGAACGGCGGCACGACCCGTGCTGCCGTCGTCGAGGCCGACCTCGACCTCGACCGTGGGGTTGCCTCGGGAGTCCAGGATTTCCCGGGCTACGACGACGTCGATGGACGGCACGAGCATCTCCTTCGTGGATGTGACGCTGAGAGTGCGGGGCACCTTGCGACTAGAGACTAACCGTCCCCGGGATGCCGGAAGCCGACCGACCGTCCCGTGGACAGAGTGACGGTACACATTGTTTCCGCACGGAACAAAGGGCCTGGGAGGAGAGGCGGCGAACGTCACGGGCACACGGGCAAAAAACCCCGCTCCGGTGCGTTCGGGGGAAAACGCACCGGAGCGGGGAGCCTGTGGGGCGGGGCGGTCCTCACGCGACCTCCGCTGTGGGGGCCGCGCCTGCGGGGGCCTGCGCTCCGGCTGCCGGACGGCCGTCACTTCAGGTGCAGCCGCTGGCCCGGGTAGATGAGGTCGGCATCCTTGACGACGCCCTTGTTCAGCTGGAACAGCTTCGGCCAGCCGCCCTTGATGTGATGCTCGGCGGCGATGCCGCTGAGGGTGTCACCCTTGACCACCGTGTACTCGCCGTTGCCCTTCTCGACCTTCGGGGCGGCCGGGGTGGTGGCGGCCTTCGGAGCGGCCGGGCGCGCGGCCGACCGGGAGGACTGCTGCGTGGCCGGGCGGGTGGCGGGCTTGGCGGCGCTCGACGAGCCGCCGCTCACGGCGCCGCTGTAGGGGGTGCTGGACAGGCCCTTGCCGCAGACCGGCCAGGCGCCCTTGCCCTGGCCCGCGAGGACCTTCTCGGCGATGGCTATCTGCTGCGCCTTGGTGGCCAGGTCGGCGCGCGGGGCGTAGGCGGTGCCGCCGAACGCGGCCCACGTGGAGTTGGTGAACTGCAGGCCACCGTAGAAACCGTTGCCGGTGTTGATGGACCAGTTGCCGCCGGACTCGCACCGGGCGACGGCGTCCCACTCGGCGGCGGTGGCGGCCGAGGCGTTGCCGGCCGCGAGCAGCGGGGCGGCGACGGCGGCGCCGGTGACGCCGGCGAGCGCGATGACACGGGCGGTTTTGGACGGGCGGCGGTGCTTGCCGTTGCCGGAACACAGCATGGTTCGTTCCCCTCACCGACGCCTGCGAGGTGAGCTGTCGGGTTCGGGCCGGTTGAGTTGCCCGGCCGCGCTCGTCAGGGCGCGCGGCTTCACCCCAAGCCGTTCCCGGTCAACGTCCGGGCACGGCACTTACCTTGGGTCCCCCGCTCCTGCCTACGGCGCTTGACGCGACGACTGTTTCCGTACGGCCGCCGGCAGGATTCGGCGTGGCGGCCATGGGAGCCCGCTGGAGCGAGCGGCAAGACCGTAAGCAGTCGATCCACCGAATTTCAAAGCCGATCAGGGCGAGTGAGACCCATCTCTCACTTTCACCAAACGGGACATACCGCGTGAAGTGGGATGTGAACCACCATCTCCGCTACGGCAGTTCAGGACTGCCCGCCGCCCCGTCGACATCGAGCGCAAGGCTCTGACCGGGGAGGATGAGGTCGGGATCGGTACCGACCGTCTGCTTGTTCGCGTCATACAGCGCCGTCCACCCGCCGGTGAGGTCAAGGGAGTCGGCGATGCCCGACAGGCTGTCCCCGGGACGGACGGTGTACGAGCCGCCGTCGGCGGACAGCGGCACGGACGAGTCGCGCGAGGCATGACGGCCGGCCACGTCACCGGTCCGGCCGTCCGGGGCACTCCCCTCGGTACTGCCACCGCGATGGCGGCCCGCACCGGAGTCCCCGGACTCCCCGGCACCCGAAGAGGCCCCATTCCGATCGGACTTGTCCGAGTCATCACCGTTCGCCGCACCGGCCGCCGAGTCACCGGAATCGACGCGATCGCCGGATTCACTCGCATTCGCCTTGCTCTTACCGGAATCGGCGGTCGAAGCCGCGGAAGGGGACGAAGAGGGAGAAGGGGAGGAAGATACCGAAGAGCCACCCGATATGGGCGACTCGGACAGGCCGGAGTCGGCACCGGAGCCCGAGGCCGAACCGCCGCCGGACGCGTCGCCGGCGACCCCCGTGTCGACCCGGGCGGCGGCCGGGTCCTTGTCCAGGCCTGAGAGCAGGCCGCAGCCCGGCCACACGGAGACGCCCCGGTCGGCGAGGATCTTCTCGGCGACGGCGATCTGCTGCGAGCGGCTGGCCTGGTCGGGGCGCGGGGCGTAGTCCAGGCCGCCGTGGGCGTCCCAGTCGTCCTGCGACATCTGAAGTCCGCCGAAGCGGCCGTTGCCGGTGTCGGCGCTCCAGGATCCGCCGCTCTCGCACTCCGCGACCCGGTCCCAGGTCGTGCCGCTGGCCGCGCTCGCACCGGTGGCGCCGAGGAGCGGGATCGCGATCGCTGATCCGGTCACTCCCGCCGCGACGAGGAGAGCCGGAGCCTGACGGGGGCGACGGTGACGACCGGTCCCGGAGAGCATGCGGTTGCCTTTCACGTGACAGCAGCGACCAACGCGGCGGCCGTGGTGCACCGCCGTGTTGCGCGTGAACGTATCGGGACTCGAACGCCTGTCACAAGTCAATGCAGCGCAGATCACGTGGACATCACAGAGTTGAGGAGCAGTCAGCTTCCCAGTGGCCGTCGGCGTGTTCGCCACGTCATGAGGAGCGGCCTTCGCGGCTGCCGTGGCCTGTGTCGGGCTGCGGGGTGAACTCCACGGGCAGCGTGCGCAGTCCGCGCATGATGAGCCCGCCCCGCCAGCGCAGATCCGCGGGATCCGCGGCGAGTCGCAGGTCCGGGAGGCGGGTGAGGAGCGTCGCAAGCGCGGTCTGTCCCTCCAGTCGCGCGAGGGGGGCGCCGAGACAGTAGTGGATGCCGTGCCCGTATCCGAGGTGCTGGTTGTCGCGGCGGGAGAGGTCGAGGGCGTCGGGGTCGGCGAACCGCTCCGGATCCCGGTCGGCGGCGGCGAGGACGACGAGGACGGGGTCGCCGGGGGCGATGTGCTGCCCCCCGATGGTGACCGGCCGCGTGGCGAACCGCCAGGTCGCCAGCTCCACCGGACCGTCGTAGCGCAGGAGTTCCTCGACACCCGTGGCGAGCAGGTCCCGTTCGTGACGGGCCAGGGACGCCTGGAGGCGGGCCCGCTGTGCGGGATGGGTGAGGAGGGCGTACGTCCCGTTGCCGATGAGGTTGACGGTGGTCTCGAACCCGGCGAACAGCAGGATGAACGCCATGGCGGCGGCCTCGTTCTCGGTGAGGTGCTCGCCGTGGTCAAAGGCGCGGATGAGCCCGGAGATGAGGTCCTCACCAGGGTCCGGCGTGACGGGGAGGGCCTGGCGCTTGCGGTGGATGAGGTCCGCGAGGTAGCCGCGCATCTTCTTGACGGAGCGTGCGACCCCGCCCCGAGGCCCTCTTCCGTGACGGATCATCATCGCCGCCCAGTCCCGGAAGTCGTCCTGGTCCTCGCGGGGGACGCCGAGCATGTCGCAGATGGCGTAGATGGGGAGCGGGAAGGCGAAGTCGTGGATGAGGTCGGCGCGTCCGCGGCCCGCGAAGCCGTCGATGAGCCGGTCGGTCAGTTCCTGCACGCGGGGCGCGAACTCGGCGACGCGACGGGGGGTGAACGCCTTGGAGACGAGCCGGCGCAGCCGGGTGTGGTCCGGCGGGTCGATATTGAGCAGATGCGTCATCAACTCGGCCTTGCGCTCGCCGGGGATGCCGGTCCTGCCCTTGGCGTGCGCGGGCTCGTCGTGGTGCACCGGGTTCTTGCTGAGCCGCTGGTCGGCGAGGGCCTGCCGGGCATCGGCGTAACGGGTGACCAGCCATGCCTCCACACCGCTCGGCAGCCTGGTCCGGTACACGGGGGCGTGCTCGCGGAGCCAGGCGTAGGCGGGGTACGGGTCGGCGGCGAACTCCCAGGTGAAGAGTCCGGGGTCAGGACCGGGGCCGGCGGCGGGTGGCTGGGGCTGGGTGGTCACTCCCCGACGGTATCCGGCGGGTCGGACCGCCCGGCGAGGGGCCGGGCCACGGCCCCGGGTCACACCGCCCCTGCCCCCTGCCCGGGGCCCGGGCCCCGGGCCCCGGCGTCACTCAGCCCCGCTCTCCACCGCCCGGATCGCGTCCCGGTACGCCCGCCCCGCCGCCCGCAGAGCCGCCTCCGGGTCCACACCCTCCGTCTCCGCGCGCACCGCCAGGGCGAGCAGTTCGTAGCCGATCCCCTCGCCCCGGGGCAGCGGGACGTCGAGGCCCGCCGTCCGCACCCGTGAGGCGAGCTTCGCCGCCAGGGCGAGGCCCGGCTGTCCCAGGGGGATGCCCTCCGTCACCGATGTGCGCTGCTTCTCGACCGCCTTGGTGCGCAGCCAGTGCTCCTTGACCTCTTCCGGCGTCGTCGCGGTCTCGTCGCCGAACACGTGCGGGTGGCGGTGGATCAGCTTGGTGACGATGCCACCCGCCACGTCGTCGACGGAGAAGGGGGCGTCCGGGTCCTCCTCGGCTATCCGGGCGTGGAAGACGACCTGGAGCAGGACGTCTCCGAGCTCCTCGCGCAGCTCGTCGCGGTCGCCCGCCTCGATGGCCTCGACCAGCTCGTACGCCTCCTCGATGCCGTACTTGGCCAGGCCCTCGTGGGTCTGCCGGGAGGACCAGGGGCACTCGGCGCGGATGCGGTCCATGACCTGCACCAGGTCGAGGAGGCGGGCGCCGGGCAGGTCGTAGGACGCGGGGAGCAGCTCCAGCTCCGGCATCCGGACCCTGCCCGAGCCCGCCAGCCCGGCCAGGCCGTCGGTGAGTCGGGGCTCGCCCTCACCGGTCGCGACCACGACCACCGTGCGGCCGCCGTCGCAGGCGTCGACCAGCTCCCGCGCGGTCGGGGCGGCCTCCTCGACGGTGATGCCCGCCTCACGCAGATAGGGCAGCTGCGGGTGCGCGCCGTCCGCGCACAGGACCCGGTCGGCGCCGTGCAGCGCCTGCCAGGCGGGCCAGGACAGCAGGCCGGGCGCGACCCGGTGGCTGGTGGTGAGCAGGACGATACGGCCGGGGGCCGCGGCGGCCGCGCCGGACGCGGGGACCGCGGAAGCGGCGGTTCCGTACGAACCGTCGCCGCGAGGGCTGGTTGCGTTCACCCTTCGAACGTAACCCACGTCACCGACAGCCCCGGAGTTGTCCACAGGCCCGGCTGGACGGCCGGGCCCGGGTCACGCCGTCTGCAGCGGCGTCGCCGCCCCCGAGACCTGCTTGACCCACGGCATCTTCACATCCACGCGGGTGCTCTTCTCCACGTCCCACGTGCCGTAGCGCGGGTTCAGTTCGATCCGCAGCTCCTTCGACGCCTTGGACATCGCCTTCCAGAAGGAGGCCTTGCCGTCGGTCGTGCTCATGTCGGCGCCGAGCGCGGCGGCGAGTTTCTGCGCCTCGACCTCGGTGCGCAGGCTGTCGTCGATGCGCTCGGGAGCCACCCCGTACTGCTGCAGCCAGGCCGACTGCAGCGCCTTCGCGCCGCCCGCCTGCTGCTCCAGGCTCGTCCGCATCCGCTCCACGTCCTGGGCACTGGCGTGCACGCCCGCGTTCCTGGCGGCACGGTCCAGCACCCGGTCGAGGACCAGGCTGTGCAGCGTGTCACGGGTGAGGGTGCCGGTCCGGCCGAGAATCTGCTGGTACTGGGCGTCGTCCGGGGCAGCGGCGCGCTGGGCCGCACGTACCTCGTTCACCCGGCTCTCCAACTGTGTGACCGTGATCCGCTCTCCCCCGACGACGGCCGCGGCGCCCGGATGCGGTGAACCACCGCAGGCGCTGAGGAGGGGGACCGCGGCCAGAGCGGCGCTGAGGGCGATCGCGGTGCGACGGCGGTACAAGGTGGCCTCCTGAAGAGATTGTGCGACGGTGCACAAAGTCTTGCGATGATCGATGGTAGGCAGTGGTCGCGCTCTGGCCAACCCATTCGGCCAACGATTCGCCTGGACCTCGGGCACCGTCCGCGCCCGCCCCGGCGTCAGCCGGTGATGGCCACCGGCCCGTCCCACGCGTCGCGGTCCACGGTGATCGTGTGACCGTTGCGCGTCTCCTTGCTGTTGACCATGTACTGATGGCCGCGGCTGTGGTTGGTGTACTGCGTGGTGGCCCATGGCCAGTCCTTGGTCGTCGTGTACTTCTTGTCCCACAGCGCGTACCAGAGGTTGCCCGGCAGGCCGGTCCGGTTCTTCGCGGTGGCGACGGCCTTGGCACTGGAGCTGGTGAAGCCGTAGAAGCCGGCGCGGTACGTCTTGGCGTGCAGGCCCTTGTCGAAGGCGCGCACGTATGTCAGCACGGCGTCGTTGCACGACGTGTCGGTGATGTCGTACGGCTCCATGTCGAGGTAGATCGCGCTGCCGGCCTTCATGCCGAGCGCCGACGCCTTGGCCACCGCGTCCGCGGCGTCCTTCGTCCCCAGGGAGGCGGCGGTGGAGGCGGTGAGCTTCTCGGGGTTGGAGCTCTTCCGGCACGGCGGCTGCGCGCCGACGTAGATCGGGATGAGCTTCCAGCCGATCGAGCTGACCGACTTCACCCAGGAGGCGGTGAGGTTGGGCTGGCTGCAGCCGCGGTTCCTACCGCCGACATAGACGGCGGCGGCGCCGTAGAAACCGGTGTGCCAGGCCTTCATCGCGGCCAGCGACGGAGCGGTGCAGGTGTCGAAGGCGTGGCCGGTGAAGGTGCGCTGGGCGGGCCAGGTCGTGGCCGCCATCGAGGTCTGCGCGGCGATCCCGGCCCCGGCGACCACGGCGGCCCCGGTCACGGCCCACGCGATGTATCTGCGCTTCTTGGACAGCCGATGGTTCGACATGAAAGGCCCCACCCCTGGTCGCGCGATGCCGGTGCATGATTCAAACGAATGCAACGTAATGGACGTCAGGTCCGCGCCTGGAAAAGGTAATCCCTCCGGACGCACAAGGTTCCTTCAGGGCACCGCAAAACGCCGATGCCTCGTGCGCCTCTCAGCCGCGCACCTGTCCCAGCCACTGCAGGGTCCGGCGGATGTCCCCGGCCAGCGGATGGCCGGGCCCGCGCAGACGTTCCACGTCGTGCAGGAGCCGTACGAGGGTGTCGTGGGCGGCCGCGCGGTCGCCGAGGGCGAGGAGCAGGTGCCCGATGCGGCGGCGTACCTCGTGCGCCGGTTCGGGATCACCCGCGACGTACTGGTTCTCGTAGTACGGCAGCAGCGAGCGGTACTCGGCGAGCGCCGCCGCGGGTTCGCCGAGCTGCTCCAGGCACTGCGCGGCGTCGTAGCGGAAGCGCAGGACCTGGGGGTCGGCCTGGCCCGCGTCGGTGGCGCGTTCGTCGGCGAGGCGGCGCAGTTCGGGCAGGGCGCGCCGGTACTGGCCGTCGTCCATGAGCGTGGCCGCGTACTGCTTGCGCAGGGAGCGGACGACCGGCGAGTGCTCGCCGTGCTGGGCCGCGGCGGCCGGGAGGATCGCACCGAGGATGTCGACGGCCTGGGTGATGCGGCCCTGGCCGAGCAGTCGCTTGACCTCCTCAACGGCGCCCGCGACATCGGGTTTCTCGACCGCGGGCGCCGGCTGCGGCTGGGGCGCCGGGGTGCGCGCACGGTCCGGCCAGGGAGCGTGCGGGCGGAGGAAGGGGCGCGTGGGGTCGAGCGGAGCACCCGTGGGCATGCCGCGCGCCGGGAGGAGCGGGAGCAGGTGCTCGTACGTCTCCTGCGCGGAGGCCGGGCGGTGCTGCGGGTCCTTGGCGAGCAGGCTCAGGACGAGTGATTCGAGCACCTCGGGCACTTCAGGGCGCAGTCGGCGGACGGGGACCGGGGGCTCGTAGAGGTGGCGGTGCAGCACGCCGAGCGCGGTGGAGCCGCTGAACGGCACGTCGCCGCTGAGGAGTTCGTGTATGAGGACGCCGAGCGCGTACAGGTCCGTGTACGGGCCGACCGCGCCGCCCATCGCCTGCTCGGGCGCCATGTAGGCGGGCGAGCCGATGGGGGAGCCGGTGTGGGTGAGACGGGTCGTGTCCGAGTCCATCACCGAGGCCACGCCGAGGTCGAGGACGGTGACCGTGCCGTCCTGCTTGACCATCACGTTCCGGGGCTTCAGGTCACGGTGGATGATCGGCACGGCGTGCACGGCGGAGAGCACGGCGCACAGTTGCGCCGCCACGGCCACGACCCACTGCCAGGGGTACGGATCGTGCTCGGCCAGATGGTCGGCGAGGTCGGCCCCGTCGACGTACTGCATGACGAGATACAGCTCCTCGCCCTCGCTGCCCGCGTCGTGCACGGTCACCAGGCCGGGGTGGTCGACCTGCGCGGTGACCCGGCACTCGCGCATGAAACGGCGGCGCAGTTCGTCCGCCTCCTGGCCCGCGACCTTGTCGGGGCGCAGCAGTTTGACGGCCACGCGCCGGTCCAGGCGACGGTCGTACGCAGTCCAGACCTGGCCCATACCGCCCTGACCGATGAGCGTGGACAGTTCGTAGCGGCCGGCGACGATCCGTCCGGTCGCCACGCTCACCTGCCGTCCTCGTGCTTGCGCAGGTAGTCGCTGAGTTCGTCGAGTTCGGCCCTCACCTGGTCGATGCGCGCGGGTGCGGGACTCTGCGGCTGCGGGGGCGGCGGCGCGGGCGTGTACGGGAACGGCTGGGTCTGCGGGGGCGTGACGCCGTACGGCGCGGCGGGCGGATAGCCGTAGCCCGGCTGGTAGCCCATGGTGTGCGGCAGCGGGCCGACGGGCGGCAGGGCACGGTGGTGGCGTATGTCGAAGACCACGAACCACGCGCTGCTGAGCGCGCCGAGGAGGAGGATGACGGACAGCGCCACATCGCCCCGGTGGTCGTTCTCCGGGACGGAGCCGATCACGGCGAAGCACACGATGACCACGGGCAGACTGGCCCAGGCCAGGAGCCAGTCTCCCCATTTGCCGCGCAGCACGGCGATCCGGAACAGCGGGACGCAGGCGAGCAGTCCGCAGGTCAGGAACCCGGCGAGGGCGAACAGCACGCGCAGGGTGATGACCGTGCCCGTACTGCGGGTGCGCGGCGCCGCGCCGTGGCCGTACATGGCTGCTCCTGGAACCGGGTGAGGACGGACGGACGAGTGTCGGAGTCCGAGGGTATAGCCCGGCTCGGACACACGGTCCCGGGGTGTGCCGAACCGTTGCCGTTCCGAACCGGAGGCACCGGACGGCGTCGCGGACGGTGAACGCGGGTGGGGCGAGCGTGAGTGCGGTGCGGCGCGGGTCGGTGTGGGAGTGCGGCGCGGCGGCCAGTGTGCCCGGCTCCCGTCAGTCCGGTGGGACCGTCCCGTCCGTCAGACCGTCGTGCAGCCCGCGCACGAGTTGTTCGCCGAGGCGCCCCGCCAGTCGCAGCGCGTCCTCGAAGGCGGCCAGCGCCCGGAAGCGCTCACCGTAGCGGCGTTGCTGTTCGAGCGGCAGCCGCGGCAACTGGAGGCGGCGCACGTCGAGGCGGGTCGCGGTGGAGGCGTAGCTGGTGGCCTGGCGGTTGTTGGCGGTGCCGCGCAGGAAGCCGGTGAGGAACCAGGGGTCGAGTGCGGCCGGGTCGGGGCGCAGCAGCACGAGGTTGCGCCCGAGGGCGGCCCCGGCGGTGGCCCGGTCGATCACCCGCGCGACGGCGCCACCGCCGAGGACGGGCACCACCACGTCGCCCTCCTCGACGAGGACCGGTTCCTCCCCGGTCTCGGGCAGTGTGCCGGAAGGCGCGGTGCCGGAGAGGACGTCGTGGTCGGTGAGCACGCGCGCGTGGGGGCCGTTGCCGCCGGTGCGCATCACCAGGGCGCCGCCGCGCACGAGTTCGCCGACCGTGGTCAGCGGCCAGCGGGCCGGGCCCCCGGCATCGCCCGCGGGCGGGGCGAGGTCGGCGGTGAGGCGGAAGGTCTCGTCGAGGCGGGCGCGCAGGGCGGTGAGCTCCTCGGCGCCGCCGCCCGCCGTGGGCGGCGGGACATGGCGGGCCGGTGCCAGGTCGACGTCGTCGTCGAGGAGTTCGATGACGGGCACGGACCGGCTCACGCCCGGCACTTCTGGTGCGGTGCCGGCCCGGACGAACGAGCGCCAGGCGTCGAGGACCGCGCTGCGCACGCTCTGCCAGTCCGGCCCGCCGCGGCCCTCGGGGGCGAGCGCGCCCGCGTCCGTGAGCAGCACCTCGGGCTGCAGGGGCGCCTGCCCTGGGCGGCGCAGCACCCACAGGTGCAAGGGAATGTTGTACGGGGGCGCCGCGCCCACCGGCAGCGCGATCACGGCGCGCAGGGCACCGCGGCGCAGCAGGTCGGCGCGGATGCGGCGGCCGGAGCGCCGGGAGGCGGCGGCGGGCGGCATCAGCAGGACGGCGGTGCCGCCGTCCCGGAGACGGGCCAGAGCGTGCTGCACCCAGGCGAGTTCGGACTCCGTGCGGGCCGGGAAGCCGTACTCCCAGCGCGGGTCGTAGGCGAGTTCGTCATGGCCCCAGTTGCGCTCGTTGAACGGCGGATGGCACAGCACGGCATCGGCCCTGACGCCGTCGAACGCGTCCGCCCTGAGGCTGTCGCCGGCGGCGGTGCGCACGGCGGCCCTGGTGTGCAACGCGAGGCGCAGCGCGCTGAGCGCGGCGAGACCGGGGTCGCTGTCCTGGCCGTACAGCTCCTGGTCGGTGGCGGGGGCGACGGCACGCAGCAGAGCGCCGGTGCCGCAGGCCGGGTCGAGGACGGTGCGGGCGGGCCCGGCCAGGTCGGCCATCAGGCCGGCCAGATCGCCCGGAGTGAGCGTGTACTGGCGCGGGTTGGCGTCGAGGTGCCGGCCGAGCAGGAACTCGTAGGCGTCGCGGGCGCCCAGGTCCGCGGCGAGATCGGCGGCGCCTCGCAGGAGAGGCGCCGACTGCAGGAGCTGCGCCGGGGCCGGGACGGGCACTGCGGGCCTGCGGAGTGCGCCGAAGCGGGGGGTGAGCACCTGCTCCAGGGCGGTGGGCAGCAGTTGGGCGAGGAGTTCGTCGGACCCGGAGCTCGCCTCCTTCCAGACCGTCGGGCGGTCGCGGACGAGCACGAGGACGCAGCCCGCGTGGACGAGGGCCGTGACCGGGCCCGCGGGATGGCCGGCGAGCTGCTGCCAGACCCGCTCCCGCAGCGGCACCTCGGCGAGTTTGCCCTGGCGGCGCAGCCAGTCCTCGACCTCGGCGAGCGCGAAGGAGGGGCTGGTCTCGGTGCCGCCGACCGGTCTGGGGAAGTCGGCGTGACGACGGCGCCAGTTGCTGACGGCGGCACGGCCGACACCCGCGAGCCGGGCGATCCCGGCGGCGGTCACCTCTGTCCCCTTGTCCTGCACCGGCCGGCTCCCCTCTGCCCTGTGCGGCGCCTGCGTTGCGGGCGCTTTGGTCTGCGGCGCCCCTCGCCGTGTGGCGTCGAGCATACCGATGTGCGCTGGATTCACCCTTTCACGCACGTGTACGCAACTCAACACGTGAACCGTGTTGACTCGGTTCACAAGCTCTGCTGTCATTGACCCAGCGAACGAGCGATCCGCCGAGCAGCGGATCCCGTCGACAGGGGAGGGGACTTGCCATGGGCATGAAGGGAAAGATCGCGCTGGGAGCCGTCGTCGGCGTCGTCGTCATCGGCGTCGTGTCCGCGAACGCGGGCAATGAGGGGGCCAAGGACCGCGGCAAGGGGGCGTCCGCATCCGCGGGCCGGAAGCCCGGGTCCACGGCCGGCGGCGCCTCGGGCCACAACGGGGGCAACGCGGGCAACGGCGTCGAGAAGGACCAGGCCGCCCGGCCGGCGTTCAGCGGCGACGGCAGCTACCAGGTCGGCAAGGACATCAAGCCCGGCACCTACCGGACCACCGGCAACACCGACGGCATGTGCTACTGGGAGCGGGCCAAGGACGCCTCGGGCGAGATCGACTCCCTGCTCGCCAACGACAACGTCACCGGCACCAGTTACGTGACCGTCAAGGCCACCGACAAGCTCTTCAAGTCCAGGGACTGCGAGGACTGGGAGGCCGTCGGCACGAAGACGGCGGGCTCGCCCTCCGGCTCGCGCGTCAAGGGCGACGGCGGGATGTACCGGGTCGGCGTCGACATCGCCCCCGGCACGTACAAGTCCACCGGCAACAAGGACGACTCGTGCTACTGGGAGCGCGAGAAGGACGCCCTGCACTCCATCGACTCCATCGCGGCGAACGACAACGTGACCGGAACCGCCGTCGTCACGGTCAGCGCGAAGGACGCCTACTTCAAGACCACGGGCTGCCAGGACTGGACGAGAACGTCCTGACCCTCCCCGCCCTCCGGCCCAGGCGGACGCCGCGCCGCCGACGCCGCCCCTCCACTCCACCTCAGTGCACCGCTCCACCTCAGTGCACCGCACGTCTCTCACCTCAAGGAACTGCCATGCGTCGCACCGCACTCGTCGCCCTCTGCCTCGCCGCCGCGGCCACCGCGGGACTCACCGGCTGCCTGCCCGGCCAGAACACCGCCTCCGACAAGCCCAAGGGCCCGTTTCCCGGCATGACCGGCGGCGAGATCGCCGACCGGGCCGTGAAGGCCACCACCGCCGCCGGCTCGCTGCGTATGACGGGCGACGTCCCCGACGACGAGAGCAAGGGCACGATCCACATCGACATGGCCCTCAACAAGAAGGGCGAGTGCGCCGGGACGCTCGGCATGGGCGGGCAGGGCAAAGCCGATCTGATCAAGACCGGCGACACCATCTACATGAAGTACGACGAAGCGTTCCTGCGCGAGCAGGGCAAGGGCGACTCCAAGGCCGACACGGACGCGGTCGTGGCCATGATGGCCGGGAAGTGGACCAAGATGTCGGCGACGGGCAAGGACGCCAAGGACATCGCGAGCTTCTGCGACCTGGGCACGGTGCTGGCCGGCGCCGAGGACGTGAACTCCGACGCGACCCGCGGCGCGACCGGCACGGTCGACGGCACCCCGGCGATCGTCCTGCACGAGAAGGACGGCAAGGACCGCTACACGCTGTACGTCGCCACCCAGGGCAAGCCCTACCTCCTGAAGGTCATCGGCACCTCCGCGAAGGACCCGGGCACCATCACGTTCACCGACTACGAGAAGCCGGTCCCGGCCGACGCGCCCAAGGGCAAGGTCCTCGACCTGGACAAGCTGGGCGGCTGAGGCGAGCCAGGCGGCACGGCACCGCCCGCCCGCCGGCGCACACGGCCCGCGCGCTTCCCGCCAGCCGGCGAGGAATCGCGCGGGCGCCCCTCATCCGCCGCACTGCCCCAGCATCGCCGCCTTGTCCGCGGCGGTGACGGGAAGGCCGTACTTCAGCGACACCTGGGCGAAGCGCACCGCGTAGGAGCAGCGGATCCGCCGGTTGGGAGGCAGCCAGGCGGCCGGGCCGGAGTCGCCCTTGGCGCCGTTGGCGGGGCCGTCCACCGGGATCAGGTTGAGCGGGTCGTTGGCGATGTCCTCGCGCTTGCCCTTCGACCAGCGCGAGGCGCCCATCTGCCAGTCGTACGAGAGCGGCATCACATGGTCGATCTGCACCTTCGCGGCACGGGACTTCGTCCACTCGATCGTCCTGCCGGTGTAGGGATCGTGCAGCGTCATGGAGATGACGACGCAGTCCGAACCGGCCCGGAAGCGGACCTTCTCCCCGTCGCGCTTCAGGAGGTCGTTGCGCGAGTCGCACCCGTTGTGTGAGAAGGGGATGCCGCCGGGGGCCGAATCCATCCAGGCGTAGCCGAACTCGTCCCGGTCATAGCCGGTCTTGGGGCCGCGTCCCTTCGTGGCCACCTTCTCGATGAGGGCGCGCGCCTTCGCCCTGTCCGCCGCCGAGGCGATCGCCGCCAGACCCGGCTTCGTGCCGTCCGGGTTGTCCAGCGGGCTCACCGCCCGCCCGTCGTCCACCGGTACACCGGAGCCGGACGGGGAGCCGGTGCCGGACGGGGAGCCGGAGCCGGGAAGGCCGGAACCGTCGCAGCCGGTGAGCAGCAGCCCCGTACCGAGCAGCGCGGCGCACGCCACGAGAACGCGCCGCACCCCCTCGCGGTGACGGGTGCGCCGTTCAGTCCGCATGACCCACCGCCCCCGCGACGAGCCTCGAGAACCCGGTGACCCCGCCCTCGAACACACCACGCCACGCCTCCCCTTGCCCGTACCGCTCGATCGAGTCGCCCTCCGCAAGGGCGTTCCGGTCCCACGGTAGCCGCCGGGAGGTCATGTCCATACCATCGCCCGGCGGGCAGCGGGTGCGCGCCGGGCCGGTTCCCGGATGGTGCGGCGCCAAAGCCGCGCGCCCGCGACCGGGCCGTGCGCCTACGACCCGAGGACCGACGTCAGGAACTCCCCGACCCACCCCAGCAACTCCCGCCCCACCAAAGGCTTTCCGCCCACCTTCGCGGTCTTGGGGCGCGGCACCAGCACCTGACGCACCGCCGGCTTGATGACGGTCCCCGGATACAGCCGCTTGACCCGCAGTTCCTGCGACTCCCTCAACTCCACCGGAGCGAAGCGGACGGTGGTGCCCTGCAGGACGATCTCGCCGACGCCGCAAGCCCGGGCGAGCATGCGCAGGCCCGCCACGAGGAGGAGGTTCTCGACCGGCTCGGGAAGCTTGCCGTAGCGGTCGACGAGTTCCTCGCGCACCGAGGTGATGTCCTCCTGAGTGGTGATGGAGGCGATCGCCCGGTACGCCTGCAGGCGCAGTCGCTCGCCGGGCGCGTAGTCGTGCGGGACGTGCGCGTCGACCGGGAGCTCGATCTTGACCTCCAGGGGCGGCTCCTCCTCCACGCCGCCCTCCAGAGACGCCCGGTAGTCCGCGACCGCCTCGCCGACCATCCGCACATACAGGTCGAAGCCCACGCCCGCGATGTGGCCGGACTGTTCACCGCCGAGCAGGTTGCCCGCGCCGCGGATCTCCAGGTCCTTCATCGCGACGTACATGCCCGCGCCCATCTCCGTGTGCTGGGCGATGGTCGCCAGGCGCTCGTGGGCGGTCTCCGTGAGCGGCTTCTCCGGCGGGTACAGGAAGTAGGCGTAGCCCCGCTCGCGGCCGCGGCCGACTCGTCCGCGGAGCTGGTGCAGCTGGGACAGGCCGAAGTTGTCGCCGCGCTCCACGATGAGGGTGTTGGCGTTCGAGATGTCGATGCCCGACTCCACGATCGTGGTGGAGACCAGGACGTCGTACTTCTTCTCCCAGAAGTCGACCACCACCTGTTCCAGCGTCTGCTCCGACATCTGGCCGTGGGCCGTGGCGATACGGGCCTCCGGGACGATCTGGCGCAGCCGCGCCGCGGCCCGGTCGATGGACTCCACCCGGTTGTGGATGTAGAAGACCTGGCCCTCGCGCAGCAGTTCACGGCGGATGGCGGCGCCGATCTGCTTCTCCTCGTACGGTCCGACGAAGGTGAGCACCGGGTGGCGCTCCTCCGGCGGCGTGGTGATCGTGGACATCTCGCGGATGCCGGTCACGGCCATTTCGAGGGTTCTGGGGATCGGGGTCGCGGACATCGTCAGGACGTCGACGTTCGCGCGCAGCTTCTTCAGCTGTTCCTTGTGCTCGACACCGAAACGCTGCTCCTCGTCGACGATGACCAGGCCGAGGTCCTTGAACTTCGTCTCCGCCGAGAACAGCCGGTGGGTGCCGATGACGACGTCCACCGAGCCGTCCCGCAGGCCCTCCAGAACCGCCTTGGCCTCCGTGTCCGTCTGGAAGCGCGACAGCGCCCGCACGTTCACCGGGAACTGGGCGTAGCGCTCGCCGAACGTGCTGAAGTGCTGCTGCACCAGCAGAGTGGTGGGGACGAGGACCGCGACCTGTTTGCCGTCCTGGACCGCCTTGAAGGCGGCCCGCACCGCGATCTCCGTCTTGCCGTAGCCCACGTCGCCGCAGATCAGGCGGTCCATCGGGACCGACTTCTCCATGTCGTCCTTGACCTCGGCGATCGTGGTGAGCTGGTCGGGCGTCTCCGCGTACGGGAACGCGTCCTCCAGTTCGCGCTGCCACGGTGTGTCCGGGCCGAAGGCGTGGCCGGGGGCCGCCATGCGCGCCGAGTAGAGCTTGATGAGGTCGGCGGCGATCTCCTTGACCGCCTTCTTCGCGCGCGCCTTCGTCTTCGTCCAGTCGGCGCCGCCCAGGCGGTGCAGGGTCGGGGCCTCACCGCCGACGTACTTGGTGATCTGCTCCAACTGGTCCGTCGGGATGTAGAGCCGGTCGCCGGGCTGGCCGCGCTTGGCCGGGGCGTACTCCACCACCAGGTACTCGCGGGTCGCCCCCTGGACCGTGCGCTGCACCATCTCGATGTAACGGCCCACGCCGTGCTGCTCGTGCACGATGTAGTCGCCCGGCTCCAGGGTCAGCGGGTCGATCGTCTTGCGGCGGCGGGCCGGCATACGGGCGCCGTCGCGTCCGGCCGCCTTCTGGCCGGACAGGTCGGTCTCCGTGAGGACCGCGAGCTTGAGGGCCGGATCCACGAAGCCGTACTCGATCGAACCGCACGCCACGTGCACCACCGACGGGGACAGCCGGCGGAGGTCGACGTCGAGCCGGGCCGCGATGCCCTCGCCGCCCAGCACCTCGACCGTGCGGGACGCCGGGCCGTGGCCCTCCGTCACGAACACCGCGCGCCAGCCGTCGGCGAGCCAGCCCTTGGTGTCGGCGAGCGCCTTGGCGGTGTCGCCGCGGTAGGTCTCCGGGGCGTGCATACCGAGCTTGAGGGTGTCCCCGTCCAGCGCGGCCAGGTCGTCGCCGGCCGCGAACGGCGACACCGACCACCACATCATGCCCAGCTCGCGCGCCCGGTCCCGGACGTCCGCGAGGGACCACAGGGAGGCCGCGCCGACGTCGATCGGCGCGTCGCCCCCGCCCGCCCGTCGCCCACCGCCGCCCTCAACGGAGCGGGCTTCGCCCGCGCGCCACGATTCTGCCGTGGCCGCCCAGGACGCCCGCAGGAACTCCTGCGACGTCGCCACCAGGTCCGCCGCACGGGTGCGGACGCGCTCGGGGTCGCACACGACCGCCATGGCGCCCGCGGGCAGCACGTCGAGGAGCAGCTCCATGTCGTCGACCAGCACCGGCGCCAGTGACTCCATGCCCTCGACGGCGATCCCCTCGGCGATCTTCCCCAGCAGCTCGCCCAGCTCGGGGTGGAGCTCGGCGAGCGCGGCGGCCCGGCGGCGCACATCGTCCGTGAGCAGCAGCTCACGGCACGGCGGCGCCCACAGGCCGTGCTCGGCGACCTCCAGGGAGCGCTGGTCGGCGACCTTGAAGTAGCGGATCTCCTCGACGTCGTCGCCCCAGAACTCGATGCGCAGGGGGTGTTCCTCGGTGGGCGGGAAGACGTCCAGGATGCCGCCGCGCACCGCGAACTCGCCGCGCTTCTCGACCAGCTCCACCCGCGCGTACGCCGCGGCGGCCAGGGCGTCCACGACCTCGTCCAGATCCGCCTGCACGCCCGTGCGCAGGGCGACGGGCTCCAGGTCGCCGAGGCCCTTGACCTGGGGCTGGAGCACCGAGCGGACCGGGGCGACGACGACGGAGACCCGGCCGGTCTCCGAGTCGTCCGGGGTCGGGTGGGCGAGGCGCCTGAGCACGGCGAGGCGGCGGCCGACGGTGTCACTGCGCGGGCTCAGACGCTCGTGCGGGAGGGTCTCCCACGACGGGTACTCCACGACCGCGTCCGGCGGCAGCAGGGACCGCAGCGCGCCGGCGAGGTCCTCGGCCTCGCGTCCCGTCGCGGTCACCGCGAGGACGGGCCGGTCCGCGTCGCGGGCCAGCGCGGCCACGGCGAACGGGCGCGCCGCCGGGGGGCCGACCAGGTCGACGTGCATCCGGTTGCCGTCGGTGGCGGCCTTCACCGCTTCCGCGAGTGCGGCGTCCTTGACGACGGCGTCGAGCAGACCGTGCAGGCTCATGAAGGGGCATCCCGTCCCGGGTGGGCAACACGAACACCCGGCCGCGAGGGGTTCGGGGGCCGGGGTTGTCCAGCGTACGACGCCGTGCCTGCGTGTGGCGGGGCCGTGGGCAACGCCCGCGTGGGCGGGACCTGGGTGGGGTGACCGCCATGGAGGCTTCGCCCCAGCCCCCGCATCGGTCTGAACGCCCTCGTCCTCAAGCGCCGGACCGGCTGACAGTGCCTCCGTCCGACCGGGCGGTGCCCGGGTTTCGCCGACGGGCAAAGCATGCCGGTGCCCGGCGGCGCAGTGCCAGAGCCCGGCAGCGCCAGAGCCCGGCAGCGCCAGAGCCCAGCGGCGCCAGAGCCCAGCAGCGCCAGAGCCCAGCAGCGGAAGCTGGTGCTTCCTGCCGCCGGGCCGTCCGCCGTGTCACCGTGCTCCGCGCCCGGGTGATCCGGCGGTCATTCGGTCGCGATCGCGTTCAGGACGTTCATCCGGCCCGCCCGGAACGCCGGGATCAGGGCGGCGAGCAGGCCCACGAAGGCGGAGCCGATGAAGACCGCGGTGATCGTGCCCCAGGGGATCTCCAGGACCTTCAGGCCCTGCAGGGCCAGGAGCTTCTGGGCCGTCGCACCCCAGCCCATGCCCAGACCGAGGCCCACGAGGGCGCCGAAGAGGGCGATCACCACCGACTCCAGGCGGATCATGCGGCGCAGCTGGCGGCGCGAGAGGCCGATCGCCCTCATCAGGCCGATCTCCCGCGTGCGCTCCACCACGGACAGGGCCAGGGTGTTCACCACGCCGAGGATCGCGACGATGATCGCCAGGGCCAGCAGACCGTAGATCATGTTCAGCAGCTGGCCGATCTGGTCCTTCAGCGCCTGCTTGTAGTCGGTCTGGTCGCGGACGGTGTACTGCGGGTAGTCGTGCAGCGCCGACTTCAGCGCCTTGTACGCCGGGGTCTGCTGCCCGTCCTCGGCGGTGGCGAAGACCAGCTGGTCGAGCGGCATCTTGTCGGCGGGCACATACCTGGCGAGCGTCGAGATCGACGTGTACATCGCGCCCTTGTCGATCACGACGTCGTCACTGGTGATCGCGCGCACCGTCAGCTCCGCCCGGGAGCCGTCCTTGAAGGCGACGGCGATCCGGGAGCCGAGGTGGATGCGGTGGTCCTTGGCGAACTTCTCGTGGACGGACATCGAGTCGGGCCTGTAGGCGTCCGCGAGCTTCCCCGCGACCGTCTTCGTGCGCAGATCGGTCGCGTAGGTGGGGTCGGCCGCGGTGATCGCGGTGTCCTTGAGCGTCTTGCCGTCGGGCGTGGTGAAGTCGGCCCGGGTCCACTTGTACTCCGTGACCCGTTCGAGGCCCGGCGTCGACTTCACGGCCTTGACCGCCTGCGGTGTGACCAGCTGCCCGTTGTCGCTCTGGATGATGAAGTCCGTGCCGACGGTCTTGTCGAGCTGGTCGGTCGCGGAGGCCACCATGGAGGAGCCGACCACCGACAGGCATGCCACCAGCGCGAGGCCGATCATCAGGGCGGCGCCGGTCGCGCCGGTACGGCGGGGGTTGCGCAGGGCGTTGCGCTCGGCCATCCGCCCGACCGGGCCGAAGATCCGCAGGACGACCGCGCCGAGCGCCCGGACCAGGCCGGAGGCGAGCAGCGGGCCGATCACCACGAAACCGATGAGGGTCAGCACCACGCCCGCGCCGAGCCACAGCGAGCCCTGGGCGGCCTTGCCCGCATTCGCGGCGAGGTAGAGGCCGCAGCCGCCGGCGGCGGTGAGGACCAGGCCCGCCACGGTCCGTATCCGGCCCGCCTTCGCGTCGGCCGGGGCACCTGCGTCGCGCAGTGCGGCCATCGGGGAGACCTTGCCCGCACGCCGGGCCGGCAGGTACGCGGACAGGACCGTGACGACCACGCCCAGGGTGAGCCCGACCACCGGGGTCGTCCAGGCGACCGTCAGGTCGTCGGTCGACAGGTGCATGCCCATCGAGCCCATGAGCTTCATCAGTCCGACGGCGATGCCGACGCCCGCGCCGACGCCGAGCACGGACCCGAACACGCCGAGCAGCAGCGCTTCGGCGAGCACCGACCGGTTGACCTGCCCGCGGGAGGAGCCGATCGCCCGCATCAGGCCGATCTCCCGGGTCCGCTGGGCGACCAGCATCGAGAAGGTGTTGATGATGAGGAAGATGCCGACGAGGAAGGCGATCCCGGCGAACCCGAGCATCGCGTACTTCATCACGCTCAGGAAGCTCTCGACGTCCTTCTGGTTGGCGTCCGCGGTCTCCTTGGCGGTCTGCACCTTGTAGGCGCCGCCGAGCTCGGCCACCACGTTCTTCTTCAGCTGCGCGTCGCTGACGCCCTGGTCCGCCGTGACGTTGACGTTCGTGTAGACGCCGGTGTGCCCGACGAGGATCTCCTGGGCGGTCGCGGTGTCCACGTAGAAGATCGCGGCACCGGGGTTGGTGACGGTGAAGTCGGCGATCCCGGAGACCTTCGCCCGGTGCGTGCCGACGGCACTGATCACACCGATCTCGTCCCCGAGCTTCAGGTGGTGCTTCTTGGCGGTGTCCGCGTCGACCATGATCTGGTCCGGGCCCTCGGGCGCCGCACCGGAGCTGATCTTCATGGTGCGGGCGTCGTTGCCGTTCCAGCTGCCGACGATGGTCGGGGCGCCGCTCTTGGGGGACAGGTTGTTCTTGCCGGCGTCGACGACGGTCACGGACGTGGAGAACACCGTCCCCTCGGCCGACCGCACGCCCTGTGCCCGGCGGACCTCGCCGAGCACGGTGGCCGGCATCACCGGCGGCCTGCCGTTGCCGGAGGTCGTCTCACCGCTGTTGGAGGCGCCCTTCGCGCTGACGGTGACGTCCGACGACGTCGCCGCGAACAGCTTGTCGAACGTCGTGTTCATGGTGTCGGTGAACACCAGCGTGCCGCATACGAAGGCCACCGACAGCAGCACCGCGATCGCCGACAGGGCCATGCGTCCCTTGTGCGCGAAGAAGTTGCGCATCGAGGTCTTCAGGACGGTCATGACGTGCGCCCCCGGGCGTCGAAGTCCTTCATACGGTCCAGGACCTGGTCCGCGGTGGGCTGGCGCATCTCGTCGACGATCCGGCCGTCGGCCAGATACAGCACGCGGTCGGCGTACGAGGCGGCGACCGGGTCGTGCGTGACCATCACGATGGTCTGACCCAGGTCGTCGACGGAGCGGCGCAGGAAGCCCAATACCTCGGCACCGGCCCGCGAGTCGAGGTTTCCGGTCGGCTCGTCACCGAAGATGATCTCGGGGCGGGCTGCCAGCGCCCGGGCCACCGCCACGCGCTGCTGCTGACCGCCGGAGAGCTGGTTGGGACGATGCTTGAGCCGCTCGGCCAGGCCGACGGTCTCCACGACCTGCTCCAGCCAGGCGCGGTCCGGCTTGCGTCCCGCTATATCCATGGGCAGCGTGATGTTCTCGATCGCGTTCAGCGTCGGCAGCAGGTTGAACGCCTGGAAGATAAAACCGATCCGGTCCCGGCGCAGCTGTGTGAGTTTCTTGTCCTTCAGTCCGGTGATCTCGGTCTCGTCCAGGAAGATCTGACCGCTCGTCACGGTGTCGAGCCCGGCCAGGCAGTGCATCAGGGTGGACTTGCCGGACCCAGAGGGGCCCATGATGGCGGTGAACTGGCCGCGGGCGATGTCCACGTCGACGTGGTCGAGGGCGACGACGCGGGTTTCCCCCACCCCGTACGCCTTGACGACCTGGCGCGCCCGCGCGGCAACGGCCGTACGCCCTCCAGTGCCCCCGTGCCTGGGAATGGTCACGGCCGATGTCATGGTAAGTCTCCTATGTCGGTTCGGTGATGAAGCGTGGTGAGCGGTCTGCGGCTGACGGCCGCCCCGTGCGGCCGGACCGCAGCGGCGTCCCGCTCCATGAGTCTCGGGCCGGCGAGGGGTCCTGCGCGCTGGTGCCCGGCCCCGTCTTCCGCTGGGGTAAACCCCACCCCCTCCGCTCCGGCCGGCACGACCCCCGTGCGTCCCGGCCGCTCCCCAGCGGCGTAAAGCCAGGCTAAGGAACGGGTCCGGCCCCTCTCGTCCTCCCCCGGGACGAACCCTCCCCGACACCTCGTACGGAGACACCCCTAGGGGCCGTCCACCGGAGGGTGGAGCGGCTCTCAGGGTTCGCTCCACCCTCCGGCGCACTCAGCCTCCACCCTCCCGTCGCGTCAGGGTCAAGTGCGAAACTTGCGTGCGACGGGCACATGTGAGGGAGGGCACCGGTGGGTGGCACGAGACCTGCGATACGCACGCCGGCGCAGCACACCGATGCCGACAGGCGCGGTGCCGTCGTCGCGGCGCTGATGCTCGCGATGGCGTTGGCCGCGCTCGACTCGACCATCGTGTCGACCGCCGTACCGCAGATCGTCGGCGACCTCGGCGGCTTCTCCGTCTTCTCGTGGCTGTTCTCGGGCTATCTGCTGGCGGTGACGGTGACCTTGCCCGTCTACGGCAAGCTCTCCGACACCCTGGGCCGCAAGCCGGTGCTGATCGCGGGCGCGGCCCTCTTCCTGCTCGGCTCACTGCTGTGCGCCCTCGCCTGGGACATGGGCGCACTGATCGCGTTCCGCATCGTGCAGGGCCTGGGCGGCGGAGCGCTCCAGGGCACGGTCCAGACGCTGGCCGCCGACCTCTATCCGCTGAAGGAACGCCCGAAGATCCAGTCCAAGCTGTCGACCGTGTGGGCGGTGTCCGCGATCGCCGGCCCGGCGCTGGGCGGAGTGCTCGCGGCGTACGCAGACTGGCGGTGGATCTTCCTCATCAACCTCCCGATCGGTGCGGTCGCACTCTGGCTCATCACCCGCCATCTGCACGAGCCGCAGCGCCTCGCGCACCCCCGTCCCCGTGTCGACTGGGCGGGCGCGCTCGCGGTGTTCGTCTGCGGGGGCGTCCTGCTGACGGCGCTGGTGCAGGGCGGCGTGGCCTGGCCCTGGCTCTCGGCGCCCTCCATGGCGCTGTTCGGAACGGGACTCGCGCTGGTCGCCGTGGTGGTGGCGGTCGAGCGCCGGGCGGCGGAGCCGGTCATCCCCGGCTGGGTGTGGCGGCGCCGTACGATCGCCGCGGTCAACCTGGCCCTCGGGGCGCTGGGACTGCTGATGGTGGCCCCGTCGGTCTTCCTGCCGACATACGCCCAGGCGGTCCTCGGTCTCGCCCCGGTCGCCGCCGGGTTCGTGCTCTCCGTGTGGACGCTGAGCTGGCCGGTGTCGGCGGCGCTCAGCCAGCACGTGTACCGGCGCATCGGCTTCCGCTCCACCGCGATGCTCGGCATCGGCACCGCGGCGCTGATCCTGCTGGCGTTCCCGTTCCTGCCCTACCCGGGGCAGGCATGGCAGCCGACCCTCCTGATGCTGCTGCTCGGCGGCGCGCTGGGCCTCTTCCAGCTCCCGCTGATCGTGGGCGTGCAGTCGACGGTCGGCTGGGCGGAGCGCGGCACGACGACGGCGTCCGTGCTGTTCTGCCGTCAGACGGGCCAGACCGTCGGGGCGTCGGTGTTCGGCGCGGTCGCCAACGGCGTCCTGGCGTCCCGGCTGGGCGGCGCGGGCGACCTGGACGCGGTGACGCGGGCGCTGGACCAGGGCACCGCCCCCGAGACGACCCGCCGGGCGATCGCGTCCGCCGTCCACGCGGTCTACCTGGGCGCGTCCTGCGCGGCGGCCCTCGCGTTCCTGGTCCTGCTGGTCGTGGCGCCGCGCCGCTTCCCGGTGCTCAAGGAGTAGGGGCACGGCGCCGAGGAGGTGCGCCCTCACGCGCAGGCAGGGTGCGCTGGCGGTACGCAGGAGCGGCTGACCCGGAGCGCGCCCGGGCCGCGGCCTACTCGGCGGCGGCCCGGCCCGTCAGCATGGCGAGACTGCTGCGCACATGGTCCATCTGGGCCTGTACGCAGTCCCATTCCTCGCCGTGCTCGCGCAGCACCCGCTCCGTCTCCCGGGCGATCCGGTCCTCCCGCACCCGCGCCTCAGCGATCAGCTCGGCGGCGCGCGCCTGCGCGTCGAGCTCGATCTGCCCGGCCGACTGCTCCGCCGCGGCGAACGCGCGCTCGGCATCCGCCAGGGCGGCCTCCGCGCGCGCCGCCCGGTCCGCGCTCAACGCGTCGCTCTCCGCGGCCCGTTCGGCCTCGGCACGCTCCTCGCCCTCCCAGCACTCGGCGTACTCCCGCTCCTGCTCGGCGAGCAGCGCCTCGGTGCGCTGCCGCATCTCACGCAGCGCCGCCAGCGCCTCGCCGCGCCCCTCCTTCACCTCGCGCCGCGCCGTGACCCGCAGATCGTCCGCCTCGGCCCGGGCCGCCAGCAGGCGGGTACGGACCCGCTCCTCGGCCTCGCCGCGCACCTCGTCCGCATACTCCTGCGCGGCCTCCAGCAGGCGCCGTCCCTCGTCCTCCGCCTCGGTGACGAGGCGCTGCGCCTCCTCGCGTGCCCCTTCCCGGACGGCGGTGGCCTCCTCCTGCGCGAGGTCGAACAGCCGACGGGCACCGTCTCCGAGGGTCTCGTACGTCTGCGGGCCCAGCTGCCCCACTGTCTCGCGCAGCCGCGCCAGGTCGCCCTCCATCTCCTTCGCCAGGACGGTCAGCCGCGCGGCCCTCTCCCAGGCGGCGTCACGGTCCCGCGAGAGGGCCGCGGTGTACGCCTCGACCTGGTCGGGACGGTAGCCGCGGCGCACGGTCACGAAGCCGTACGACGGCTCCGATGCGCTGCTCATCGTGGAACCCCTCTCCACCTGACCCACACGAACCAATGATTTCGCGCACATCTTGATGGATCAGACGGAAGCGTTTATAACGCGACACTCCGCACATAAGCAACGGATCTTGCCGGACACCACCTGAAAAGGGGGCAGGGCCCGGTCGTACGAAGCCGTACGACCGGGCCCTGCCCCGTGAGGAACCGTCAGGAACGACGTGTCACAGCAACCCGTCCCACATCTGCTCCAGCAGCACCGACCACCAGCTCTCCGGGGAGCCGAGCGCCGCCGGGTCCAGGGAGGCCAGCTGGGCCTGGAAGTCGACGGTCCAGCGGCCCGCCTGCTCCTGGTTGAGCCCGTACCGCAGCCGCCACATCCGGCCGAGCAGCGCCAGACAGCGCGCGAACTCGGGCAGCCCCGTGTTCACGAACTGCGGCGGCACCGGAGCACCGCCCGGGCCGGCCTCCACGGGCACCGCGACGATGTGCGCAGTGCCGTACTGCACACAGATCGCCTTGCCGAAGTCGCTGCCCATGACCAGGTACGAGCCCGCGTCCACGGCCGGCTGCAACCCCCGCTCCTGCGCCAGCTCGGCCAGCGTCGGCACCGGACGGCCCGGCTGTGCCTGCGCCCAGAAGAACGGGCCCATGTCGAGGGGCAGACCGGCCACCACCAGGGTGTGCGCCACGATCGGCGGCACGCCCTGCCGGGAGACCGCGGCCCGGTCGAAACGGAAGACACCCGGCCCGAAGGCGGCCGCCAGCTCCTGGGCGACGGCCTCCGGCGGCACCGGAGGCACCGGCTGCACCGGCTGCAGCGGCGCACGCACCGGCCCCGGCCGCGCCGGACCATCCGCCACCTGGTGCAACTCTCCCTGATGCGCGAGCAGTTGCTGCATGCCCTGCTGGCGCGAGGCATGGTCGGTGCCGTACGGGGCGATGCTGGTGATCCGCGCCTGCGCCCAGTTCTCCCGGATCATCCGCGCACAGTACGCGCCCGGCAGTTCGCACGACTCCAGCTCCGTGTGCAGCTCCAGCACCTGATCCGGCGGAACGTTCATCGCGCGCAGCTCGTGGAAAATCTGCCACTCCGGGTGCGGGGTGCCCGGCGCCGAACGCCGGATGAGCTGCTGCTCCGAACCGTCCTGCGCACGGTAGCGCAGCACGGCCTGGTAGCCCGGGCCGACCGTCGGCCGGCCCTGCGGCGGATAGCCGTACGACGGCTGCTGACCGGGCACCGGCTGTCCCGGCACCGGCTGCGGGGCACCGGGCGGCATGCCCGGAGCGCTCGGCGGCGGGGGCGTGCCCGGGCCGCCGGGCGCAGGCCCGGCCAGCATGGTCTCGGCGTGGTGCACGGCACCGGGGCCGGCGGGAGCGCCCGGGGCACCGGGAGTGCCCGCAGCGCCCGGCGGCTGCGGCGCACCCGGACCCGCCTGACCCGGGGAACCGGGAACACCAGGAGGCCCCGGCGGCTGCTGCGCACCCGG
>NZ_JBHUDX010000019.1:51103-97024 GCF_042678285.1 Streptomyces caeni | reverse complement strand
CGCGGTCGTCTGCGCCGCGGCGGGCGTCTCGGCCGCGGGCCCCGCCGCACGCCGCCTGCGCCGCCCGGTGGGTGCCGTCGCGGCCGTGTCGGAGGAGGCGGCCGCGGCGGCACCCACCTCGCTCTCCAGGAACGCGTCCACGGACGACCGGCGGGCCCGCCGCCGCCCGCCGCTCTGCTGTGCGGCCGGCTCGGGCGGGACGGCCTCGGCCCCGGACTCCTCCGCGGGAGCAGGGGGCGCCGCCACCGCCCCGGCGCCACCGCCGAGCGGCACCTCCAGCACATACGCGCTGCCGCTCATGCCGGGCACCTCGTGCGTCTGCAGCACACCGCCGTGGGCGCGCACGATGCCGCCGACGATCGGCTGGTGCACCGGGTCTCCCCCGGCGTACGGGCCGCGCACCTCGATCCGTACCACCTCGCCGCGCTGCGCGGCGGCCACGACGACGGTGTTGTCCATGTAACCGCCCGCCGAGACGGGGGCGTTGCCCGTGGCGTCCACGCCCGCCACGTCCGCGACGAGATGCGCGAGCGCCTGCGCGAGCCGCTGCGGGTCGACCTCGGCCTCGATGGGCGGGGCGTGGACCGCGAACTGCACACGCCCGGGCCCGATCAGTTCGACGGCGCCCTCGACACCGACGGCGACGACCGCGTCGAGCATCACGGGTGTCCGGACGAGGTCGTCCTCTCCGGCGTCCAGACGCTGGTAGCCGAGGACGTTGTCCACGAGGGTGGTGATGCGCGAGTAGCCGGCCGCGAGGTGGTGCAGCACCTGGTTGGCCTCGGGCCACAGCTGGCCGGCGTCGTCCGCGGCGAGCTTGGACAGCTCACCGCGCAGCTCGTCCAGGGGGCCGCGCAGCGACCGGCCGAGCAGGATCAGCAGTTGATCGTGCCGGGCGGCGAGCGCCTCGTACCGGTCCTTCTCGCGTTCGCCGAGCGCGGCGTACCGCTCGTCGCCCGCCGCGATCTCCTCCGCGTGCCGCTCCCTCAGCCCGTCGAGCTCGGCGGCGTGCTCCTTGCGCAGCCGTTCCAGCTCCGCCTCGTGCTCCTCGGCGACCCGCTCCAGCTCTTGCTTGTGCCGCTTCTCGGCCGCGTCCTTCTCGGCGACGACCGCCTCGTACGGCCGCCGGTCGGTGAACGTCAGCACCGCGCCGACGAGCTGGTCGCCGTCGCGCACCGGCGCGGTCGTCAGATCGACCGACACCTTGTCCCCGCTCTTGGACCACAGCACCTGTCCGCGCACGCGGTGCTTGCGTCCGGAGCGCAGGGTGTCGTGGAGCGGCGACTCCGTGTAGGGGAAGGGGGAACCGTCCTCGCGGGAGTGCAGCACCAGGGTGTGCAGCTCCTTGCCGCCCAGGTCACTGGCCCGGTATCCGAGTATCTGGGCGGCGGCCGGGTTGACGAGCACGATCCGCCCGTCGGTGTCCGTGCCCACCACACCCTCGGCCGCCGCCCGGAGGATCATCTCGGTCTGCCGCTGCGACCGGGCGAGTTCCGTCTCCGTGTCGACGGTGCCGGACAGGTCGCGGACGACCAGCATGAGCAACTCGTCGCCGGTGTAGCCGTAACCGTCGTAGGCCTGCCGGCCGTCCTCCAGGTTGGCGCTGGTGACCTCGACGGGGAACTCGCTGCCGTCCGTGCGTCGGGCGATCATCCGCGTCGGCTTGGTCCGCCCCCGGGGGTCCATGGAGTCGGGGCGCCGCATGGATCCGGGGATCAGCCGCGAGTCGAACTGCGGCAGCAGATCGAGCAGCCCGCGCCCCACCAGGGCCGTGCCGGGCGTCTCGAAGGTCTCCAGGGCGATGGTGTTGGCGTTGACCACGGTCCCGTTGGCGTTGACCAGGACCAACGCGTCGGGCAGCGCGTCCAGTATGGCAGCGAGGCGAGCAGCGCCTCGGGATGGCCTGCTGCTCACGCGACGCTTCCTCCCTGTTACCGCACCTTGCCCACTGCGGAGGCCATCTTGCCAACCGGCCCGCAGCGTGTCACGCGAGGGAGTCTACGGGCAGCGGCCCAGCTCGCGAGGCCGGATGAGAGGGAGGTCGCACGCGGAAGTGACGCAGAACCCGTGACCGTGCAGGTCGCCCGCGGGACCTGGTAGCCGCCCGCGGGGACGGCCCTGATGCGGCGGCGCGCGAGCCTACGAACGAACGTCCGGCAGCACGGGCACCAGGTCGTCCCAGCGGGCGATCTGACAGCCGTTGCTGCGGTCGTACCGCGCGTCCACCGGGCGCCCCGCCCAGGTGCCGGTCACCCGCGCGGTGGCCGTGCCGCCGTACTGCATCGTGCACAGGCTGCGCGGCGGCACCGGGGCGAAGGGGTCTTGGCCCCAGACGGTTCGCCGGTCGAGCGCGTCGCACGCGGCGACGGGGTCCGGATGGCTGCCGCCCCCCGGGTGGCACCGCAGCACATATGTACCGTCGGCGCGCCCCGCGTGGCTCACGGTGACCACGATCCGGTCACCGAGGGGAACGGACGGACGCCCGTGTGCGTACGCCGGGGCCGCGGCCCCGGCCGTGGAGAGGAGGGCGACGGCACCGAGGAGCACGCCGCAAGAGGTGAACTGGACCATGCCGTGACTAACGGCCCCGGGGCGTGACGGTTGCGGACACGGCGGGGCGGGCCCCCGGAGCGCCCTGCGGAAGAGGCATCCCGCCCCGCGGATTGCGGCCCGATGCTTTGCCCTGCGGGCTTTCTGCCTAGTACCGTAGGCGTCGATTGGTGACACCCCACTCGGCTGTGTCATCATCTGCACGCACCACTCGCGCTCGCGCGGGCGGTTGTGCTGGAGGCGTCGCCTAGTCCGGTCTATGGCGCCGCACTGCTAATGCGGTTTGGGCCTTAAAGCCCATCGAGGGTTCAAATCCCTCCGCCTCCGCCCTCTGACCAGGGAGTTCGGCTGATTTCGGCTGGGCTCCCTGAGTCGCGTTCAGGGCCACTGTCAACGCTCTGACGGCACGGTGGGCACCAACGGCTGAGAGTGGTGCAGCGGGCACTTCTGCGGCCTGTCCGAGGCCCGGTTCGCACGCGGGATGAACGCCGCGATCCGGCGCGTGGCGTCCGCCGCCGTCTCCTCGGCGACGACCGCGTACACGTCCTTCGTGAACGCCACCGAGGCGTGTCCCAGGACCTCGCTCACGAACTCGCCGTCGACCCCGGCCGCCAGGAACATCGTCGCCGCGCCGTGCCGGAGGTCGTGGAAGCGGATGGGCGGCAGCGGCATCAGCAGCGCCACGCGCACCGCGGCCTCCGTGGTCCGGAACTTCCGCGCGATCCGCTCGACCGGTCAGCCCTCGCCGGCCTTCTCGTGATGTCGGCGTGCCGCTCGATCAGGATCCGGTGGCGGCTCGACAGGTACTCGGCCTTGAGCTCCGTCCTGTCCTCGCAGACGTACACGCGCCCCGAGTCCTGGTACGTCCCGCTCCACTGCAACCGCTCTTCGAGCTTCCGCTTCCGCCACGCCTTGTGGACCCGGGCGGTCTCCTCGTCGAGGGAGACCTGTCGCCGACCGGCCTCACGCCGCTGGACGGCGTGACGGCACCGAGAGCGGTGGAGCACCGGGAGCTGTGCCTACGCCTGGCCCGCACCGTCGAGCGCGTCGAGCGCGGAGCCGTGGCCGCAGCGGAGCTGCTGACCACGTGCATGGATAAGGCTCTCCAGGCGCAGCGGGAGAAGGACAACCCGGGTGGCGACGCGCTCGACGCCCTCTTGGGCGGACTGGGTGGGTTCGGTCTCCAGGCCGGCACGCTGGTCCAGCCAGGTCGGCCCAGCCTCAAGCCGTTGTTGTTGTGCTTGGCCGCCGGTGGGCCAGTTACTTGGAGGGCGTTTCTCACGCCGTCACGCATCGGCGAGGAGCGGGTCATACCGGGTGGACCGTTGGCGCCCGGACATGAAGGACAGGAAGTCGTTGACGAATGTGCTGCGGGTGTACCCGCCCTCAGCACCGGTCGTGTCACGGTGGAACGCGGTACGGAACAGGCTGCGGTACTCGTCTGCGTCGATGCGCTGGTCGCCGTCCTTGTCGGTGACGTCGAAGAGGACCTCGGCGACTTCGATCAGAGCGGGCCCGGCCAGTGACGGAACAGCCGTGGCGTATTCCTGGGCGCTCACGCGGCCGTCACCATCGGTGTCGAGGGCTGCCTGCAGTTCGCGCCACCAGTCGGCGAAGGCGTCGTAGAGCCTGGTTTCCCCGGGTTCATCCAAGTCGAGGCGGCTGGACAGCTCGCGGGCCATGGCTGCGCAGTCCGGCCAGTCCAGGTAGCCATCGCCCGTCTGGTCAAGCACCTCGCGGAAAAACTCCGCCGCGCCGCGCTGCGCCTCGCCTCCCGCAGTAGGCCGGTGTGAGACAAGTGGTGTGATGAGCCTGAGCAGCGCTCCGGCGCGCTTCATCTTTTCGCGCAGGGCAACGACCGTCCTTGCCCGAGGGTCGTCGCTGTCGGGTGAGAGGGCCAGCAGGTCCGCGATGACTTCCGCCTGGATCCAGCCATCGGGAAGAAAGCGGGCCAATCCGACGGCGAGGTAGGCGCTCTGCATCAGGGTCTGCGCGCCGGGCATCTCGGGCAGTCCGGCACGTCGGCGGAAGGGCTCCGGGAGGGATGCCACAGTGATCGCCCCGATGACTGGGCCGATCAGTGCGCGGCCGGTCGCCCACAAGGTGGGCAGGCCGTTCAGCAAAGGAGGGGCCGGCAGATGATCGAAGAGCCTGTACAGGATGATGCGCATGGCCTCCGTGTTCTCCAGCTCCTCTGCGACCACGCGGTCGTAATAAGCCCAGAACTCGTGAAGGGCCGGCGGCAGATGGCCGGCTTCGTCTCCCATGGCGGCAAGGAACCCCTGGAATTCGGCATACAGCCGCTCCATTGCCGTTTGTTCGAGAGGCTGTCCGCTCAGCCGGTACATAGTGACTGCACTCTCGAACAGGGTTGCGACCACCCAGGCCCGCGCGTGAGGGTCCATCGCGTTGTACGGCCGATTCTGTGTGTCGGTTCCGCGGAGCCGTGCGTGCAGCCGGTTGAGTCGCGCTGCCTCCCTGCTTCGTACCTGCTCGTCGGAGCCGAACATGCGCTGCATGCTCACGAAGGTGTTTCGCAACCGCCGCCAGGGATGGGCGACGAATGTGGAGTTGCCGATCAGCGCGGCGCCGATCTGTGGGTGTGCCGCCTCTAGCACGGTCGCACGCACCATTGCCAGTGCCCAGCGCGGGTCATTGAAGAATGCCTCGAACTGGGAGCCGGGTCCGAACACGGGTTCAGTCTCCGACTCGATGGCGGACCGCTCGGAACAGCCCTCGCGCTCAGTGGCGTCGGCACCAACACCGTTCTGTTCGTTGGTCACGGTCAGGATCCTCCGTTCTGCTTCGGCAGCACGTCGCCGAAACGGCGCTCTCGTTGTTGGTAGGTGTGCAGGCACTCGAGGAAGTGCGGCGCGCGAAAGTCGGGCCATAGCACTCGTGGGAAGATCCACTCGGCATAGGCGACCTGCCACAGCATGAAGTTCGAAATGCGCTGTTCACCCGAGGTGCGGATCACGAGATCCACATCGGGCGTGTCAGGAAAAGGCAGGTGGGCGGCGAAGCTCTGCTCGGTCACGGCCTCGGCCGGCACACCGGCCCGGATGAGAGACCGTGCGGCCTCGACAATGTCCCTGCGCCCACCGTGATCGAATGCGATGGTCAGCGTCATTCCTCGGTTGTCGCTGGTCAGCGTCATCAGGTCGGTGAAGTCCTGGGCCAGTTCCGCGGGAATGCGCGGATCCGTCATGCCGAGGAAGCGGCAGCGGATCCCGCGTGCGTGCAGCAGCGGGGCATGCTTGCGGACCACGCGGCGGACCAGCTGCATAAGGAAGTCCACCTCAGAGCTCGGGCGGCGCCAGTTCTCGGTGGAGAACGCGTACAGGCTCAGCCATCCGACACCAGCCGCCCTCGCCGCCTCGATGACGTCGATGACCGTTGTCTCCGCCGCCCGGTGGCCTGAGGTACGCGGCAGTGACCGCTGGGCCGCCCACCGGCCGTTACCGTCCATCACACATGCGACATGACCTGGCACTCGGCGCGCCACTGGGCCACCCGGGTGGCGATGCGTCGAGCCGAGTGAATCGGCGGAATCACCAATAGTCGGCCGAACTGCCACACCAGCCCCCTCCGACGTCACCTGCGACGCCGCACCGTCTCTCAGCAGCCACCTCAAGACGGGCCCATGTACGGCCGTCGTGCCGCATGTCCTCTGTCCGTGCCGGTTCTCCCGGGACGCCAGACATCCGACAGCGCAGCTCAACGAGCCGATTCGATACCTCCAGCACAGTGCCAGGCTTCGGTTCGCGGAGGATGGCGAGTGCAGCGGTTCCACCCTTGAAACGCCTGTCTGAGTCGGTTGGACCGCGCGGAACGCCGAGCGATGCTGCGCGCGAAAGGCACTCCTCGCCACGGAGCAGGCTGAACACGTCGGGGTGACGGTCCTCGGTCTGCCCGCTCATGAAGTCGCCTTCGCTCAGCGTGCGGCGGTCGTCCTCCTCGGCCGGGGACCTGGTCGACCAGGCCCGGGACCGAACCAGTGGTCGGCGGAGCAGCAGAAGGCGTGGCCGAAGCCCACGGGGGTGCCGCCCGCGTACGCGACGACGAGGGTGAAGCAGGCGCTGGCCGATGTGCAGCCTGCACTTCTTTCCCCGGCAGCGCGAGGCAGGTCCGGTCCTTGCCGAAGCGCTCGGTCTCGCCGGTACCGGCACACTTCCGGCACGGGGTGAACGGCTGGGCCGCGCACAATGCAATGCAGCCGAGCAGACCGACGAATGGACCGAACAACGCCGCTACACCGGCCCGGACATCCTCGCCGAGTGCATCTCCGGCAAGTCAGCCGAGCCCGGCACTCCCGACCTTGGAGGCCAGCCGCCCGCCCTCAGCCATTGAGCCATGTGAGGGACCGCCTCCGGCGGCCCTCACATCCTCATCCGTACACCACGTCCGTGGACGTGACCTCGGGCTCGGCGTCCTCGATGCCTTGGAGAAGGCCGCTGAGGAAGATGAGACCAGGTCAAAGGGGGCGGCGGTGAGGAACGAAACAGGCAAGACGGCGAAGCCGATCCCGGACGGGAGGAGCGACGACGGGTGAGGCGCCAACGCGAGCTCCGGCTGAAGGCCGCCCTTCTGGGGCGTTCGAGGGCGTTCGAGGGGCGGACAGACCGGCAAGGTCCACCTGGCAGCCGACCGCAGATGCCGGCCGCTGGCGTCCGCCCTGACCGCGGGGTCAGGCTGCCGACAGTCCGCAGTTCATCCCCGTCCTGGCCAAGGTGCGGGTCCGCGGTCCGGTCGGCCGTCCCCGGACCCGGCCCGGCCCGGTCGTCGCGGACAAGGTCTACTCCTCTCGCGGCAACCGCGCCTACCTGCGCAGACGCGGCATCAAGGCCGTCATCCGCAGAAGAAGGACCAGGCCGCCAACCGGAAGAAGAAGGGCTCCCGGGGTGGGTGGCCCGTCAGCCACGACGCCGAGCTCTACAAGGAAAGGAATACCGTCGAGCGTCTGATCAACAAGCTCAAGGCCTGGCGAGGCATCGCCACCCGCTACGACAAGACCCCAGGCAGCTACCTCGCCGGACTCCACCTCCGTGCCTCTATGATCTGGATCAAGGACCTCGTCCGGGCCGCTCAACGATCACGATCCGGCTGCTACTCCGCCGGTGACCAGGGAGCGGAGCGCAAGTGCGCGACGCTGTGCCGGGCGCGGCCCTCCGGCGGTCCGTCGGCCGCCTTGCCCACCGCGACCATGGAAACGATCACCCAGCCAGGGTTCGGGGCCAGCTCCTTGGTGAGCCCTTCCAGGTCGAAGGCCCGGAACTGGTGCGCAGCCAGTCCCATGGCCTGGGCCTGGACAGTCAGGTGGGCGATGGCCTGGCCGAGGTCGTAGTCCGCAAACTCGGAGTAGAGCAACTGCGTGTCATCGACGTGCCGGCGCGTCAGCGTGACGACGAGCAGGCCCGCATCCGTCGCCCAGCGGGCCGAGCTCGGCGCGAGGTGAGGGAGCACCCGGTCGTGCTCCGGCTCACCGGGCCTGCCGGTGAAGAAGCCCCACGGCTGGGAGTTCCCCGCCGACGGTGCCCATCGCGCGGCTTCCAGCAGCAGCCCGAGGGTGTGGTCGTCGACAACCGCCGACGGATCGAACCGGTAGGGGCTGAAGCGCCCGGCAAGCAGTGGGTGTATGCCGCTGGGCGGCTCCTGAGGATGGCGCATGTTCCGCTGCAACCGGCGGCCGTGAGTGCGTATTCCGGCTGGTGAGAGCGCAGGCACCGCCGACGCCAGACGATCTGCCAGAACGAAGATCAACGAGGGGAAAGCCCACACATTGATCACGACCCGATACACGCCCTAGGCCCAGCGGCCGTCCTAAGGGCGGGCGCGGCCCTGCCGGCGTCACGGCGGGTGATGGCAGCCACCACATCGGCGCGCGTGATGCCGCGTCGGTTGCGGCCCTCGCCGTCGCTGTCCGTGCCCCACACATGCCCCGTCTCGACGCCCCACGGTTTGAGCGCGCTGGTGACCTGGGCGCCGCCCCATTCGCCGTAGACATCGGGCCAGCGCTCGCCGAGGCGGGCCGCGATCCGTTCGCACCACACCCGCTCCTCGGCGGCCGGGATGACCCCGAGGTCGTCCATCCCGGTGTGCGCCTCGGGGCCCTCGCCGATGGCGTGGCCGTGGACCTTGCGTACGGGGCGCTTGCCGCGGTCTGCGCGGCGGGCCTGGTCGGCGGCGCGCTCGTACTCCGCGGCGGCCCCGATGACGCCGGTCTCCGGCATCTCCTCCGGGGCGTAGACGTCGGCCGGGTACGGCGCACTGGTCGGCTCCTGCTCCCGGAAGAGGGCGGCCGGGGCGATGACCGAGCGGACCGCGTCGGCGACGGTGCCGAGCAGGCCGCGGACGGTACGGGCGGCGCGAGGGGCCGTGAGAAGGTCCAGCAGAGCGGTTCTCCTGTCGTGTCAGGCGTTTCGTGAGGCCCCGACCGGAAGGTGACAGCTTCGGTCGGGGCCGCTCCGTTTCGGGAGCCACAAACTGTGTATCTACACGGAACTGATAAAACCGTGTAGATACACATGCCGTGTGGGAAGTGGCGGAGTCCGTGTCGCTGCACGGGTGAGGGAGGGGGCGGCAGATGGCCGAGCAGCAGGGGGCCGCTCCGAAGCGGCACACCACCCCGCGCCCGATCCGGGTGCCTGACCGGCTCTGGCGCGCGTACGGGCACGTCTGCGAGCGGCTCGGCACCGACCGCACCAATGACCTCCTGGACCACATGCGCGCCCAGGTGTGCGAGCACGGCACCGAGGAGGACCGGGCGGACCTCCTTGCCGCGGAGCGCGAGCTCGCCGAACGCCGCTCGCGCAAGGGAGGCCGGCCCCGCCGTACGCCCACGTCGGAGGGGTCCCGGAAAGCGTGAGCTGATGGCGCGCGGATGGCGTCAAGAGTGCGGGACGCGTTCGGACGCCGTCCGTCCGGATCGGTCAACTACCCACGCTGGGCTGGGCATACGGGTCGCTGTCGGGCGAAGCGGGTCACGCTCGGACGAACTCCGGCGCACTGCTGATGCGGTTTGGGTCTTAAGGTTCATCGAGGGTTCAAATCCTTCCACCTCCGCGCATGATCACCGAAGCCCCGGTCCGTATGGCCGGGGCTTCGACGTTCCCGCCCCATGCGCTGGCCCTCACCCGTCCGGCATGGCGTTTTCGCAGGTCACAAGGGGTGCGGCAAACGGATTTCACATGGCGGCGACTGTCATGTAATGTTCTTCCTGTCGCCGCGAGCGGGCCGGAAGAGCCCAGGAGCGGGGAGGAAAACAGAACAAGCACTCGTAGCTTAACGGATAGAGCATCTGACTACGGATCAGAAGGTTGCAGGTTCGAATCCTGCCGAGTGCGCGCAGGTCAGAAGCCCTGCCGGATCTTCCGGCAGGGCTTCTGACATCAGCGAGTGACATCAACGCCCCCGCGTAGTGCCGTTCAGGCCGCGCTGTCGTCCTCCGTCTCGCCCTCGTCGTCGAGCCCCAACGCGTCATCCATCCGGTCGGCGGCGGCGCGCAGGGTCGTCCCCATCACGTGCGCGTACGTGTCCAGCGTCATCGTGATGGTGCTGTGCCCGAGCGTCTCCATGATGGTGCGGGCGTCGACGCCTTGGGCCAGCAGCAGCGACGCGCAGGTATGACGCAGGTCGTGAACCCGCACCCGCCGCACCCTGGCGTCCCGGCACAGGATGGTCAGCATCCTGTTCAGCCCGCGCGGGTCGATCACTCTGCCCGTGGACGTCGTGAAGATGAGCCCTGCCGGCTGTCCCTCGATCGGCTTCCACTTCGGCCCTGCGACCTTGCGTTCCCGTTCCTGCGCCTCGCGGTGCTCCGTGAGTGCCTGCACGCACCGTCGGGGCAGGGAGACGGTACGGATGGACCGCATCGTCTTCGGCGTGCCGAAGATCAGTTCCCGCCGAATGCGCTGGACGTTGCGGCGGACGCGGAGGGTCCCGGCGTTCAAGTCGACGTCCGACCACGTCAACGCCAGTGCCTCACCGCGGCGCAGGCCGGTGGAGACCAGCAGCAGCCACAGGGCGTAGAGGCGGTGGGACCGGGCCGTCTTGAGCAGCGCTTTCGCTTCTCCGGCGTCCAACGGGCGAACCTCCTTGTGGTCCACGGTGGGGGTTTCGACGATCCGGGCGACGTTCCGCGCGATCAGTTCCTCACGGATGGCCTGTTGCAGCGCGGACCGCAGGACGGCGTGCACGTACTGGACGGTGCGCGCGGACGGACGCCGCTCGCAGCAGCGACCGACCGCACAACACGTGCGCTTGTCCTCCGGGCGTTCCTTGTCCGCTCCACGCAGACAGCACAGGCACGCCGACTTGAACTCGGAGAGGAAGCGACGCACGTCTGCCGGTGACAGCCGGTTGAGCCGCTTCTTGCCCAGCGCGGGCCGGATGTACAGCCGGGCCAACCCCTCGTAGCTGTTCAGCGTCGCGGGCTTGAGCCGTTCCGGGGCGATCGTGGCGAGCCAGTACGTGAGGTAGTCACCGAACGCCATGGTGGACGATGCCGCCGGGATGCCCTGCCGGGTCTTCTCCTGCATCTCCGTGAGCTTGTCGGCGACTTCCTCACGGGTCTTGCCGTAGACGAATCTCCGGGTGCGGGTGCCGTCGGGGCGGTAGACGTACGCGGCGGCGTGGTACCGACCGTCCTTCCGCTTGGTGATCGTTCCTTCGCCGTTGGCGCGTCGCTTGGCCATCAGGCGGCTTCCTCCATCCGGTTGTGCATGTACTGGCGAACGGCGTCGACCGGGATGCGGCGGCACCGGCCAGACGTGAAGCTGTGCAGTTGCTTGGAGCGGATCAGGTCGTAGACCTTGCTGCGGCTGAGTCGCAGGGCGCTCATGACCTCCGGGACGGTGAGCGCTTCCGGCTCGACAGGGACGACGGTGAGCACGCCGAAACCTCCGTGATGGGTCGGGGCACCTGGGCCCCCTTCTGGGAAGTCCGCTACATCCGCTACAGCGCTACATCGCAGGTCAGCGGGGGTGTTTTTGTAGCGGAGGGGTGGCGTGTAGCGGCTACGCATGCGCAACGGGGTGGCGGGCGTAGCCGCTACAGGCTTCGGTGCCGCTACAGATTCAGGGGCTCTGAGCTGGGCTGTAGCGGTGTAGCGGATGTAGCGGAGTCCCGGGGAGGGGGCGGGCAGTAGCGCGACCATGCGTCCGCCAGATCCTCGGCGTGGAAGCCTTTGAGGACTCCCCCGGCGGTGCGGATGTTGCGGGACCGGATGGGGGCGTTGTCGGCGGTCATGTACTCGCCGAGCATCCGAGCAAGGCGCCGGTTGTCGAGCGGCTTGCCGTCGAGGTCGGCCCATGGGGCGTCGTCGAGGGCGTTGAGCCGGTCGAGGATGGCGATGGTGGGCAGCTTGTCCACACCGATCAGGACGTGGTCGCGCAGGTCAGTCAGCAGTCGGATGCCGAGGCTGTGCTTGTCGGTAGTCTGCGCTGCTCTGACGAGCGTCACGCAGGCCGCGCGGGCTCGCTCGGGCCAGTGGCCGCCGACGGCGTCGGCGATGGCGAGCAGGGGTTCCCACACGTCGGCCGGGCGGTCGGTGACGCCGTCGGGCATGTCCGGCCATGCGCCCATGACGAATCCGCGGGCGTGTTCGGCCCACTGTGCGAGGCGGTCGCGGAGCTTGTGCCCCTCGGCCTCGTGGAGGCGGGCTCGGAAGGCTTCCACGCGTTCGTTGCGTGCCCGGCGGCGCATGCGGATGACGACCGAGCGGGTCATGATCGTGTCGGGGAGGGAGCCGAGTCCAGCGACCGCGACCGCGCAGTACGACGGGAAGGCTTGCACGGTCTGGTTGCCGCCGTCGCCGATACATCGGTAGGTGACCCCGGTGCGGCGGTGGCCTGCGTTCAGGAACCCGCGCAGTTCCTCGTTGTCCCCCGCCTTGGGTCCGAAGATCGTGTCGATCTCGTCGAACAGGATCGTGGGCCGGCCGCTGGGGTTGGACACGGACCGGAACAGGGCGGCGGCGGACGCGTTGACGGCCGTCATGGGCTGGGGAACCAGCGTCTCTACGATCTCCAGCGCCCGCGACTTGCCTGATCCCGGTTCCGGGGACAGGAACGCCAGCCGCGGGGTGGAGTCGAAGCACTCCAGCAGGTGCGCGTGCGCGTCCCACAGCGCGACGGCGACGTAGGCGGCCTCGTGGGGGAAGACGTTGAAGCGGCGGTGGAAGGCTTCCACCTCATCCAGCAGCGCGGCCCCGTCGACGGTGGGGGTCATGCGGCGGCCCTCCCTTCGGTGGGTTCGGCAGGCTTTCCGGTGCAGAAGTGCTTGTGGGCGGCGTACTCGGCGGCCAGGGCGGCCACGGCTTCGGGGCCGGTGGCGGTGCCGGTCTGCCCGCAGGTGCAGGCGTAGGCGGCGGTGGGGGTGTCGCCGTAGCGCTTGGACCAGCGGGCGCCGTCGTAGTGGTGGCGGTAGACCGGTGGGGCGTAGATGCGGATACCGGGCCGATCCGGTGTCGGGTCGTCCGTGCCGTGGCGCGCGTCGTCTGCCCGGAACCGGTTCGAGCGAAGGGCAGTTTGGACGCCCTTGCGGGCGGCGCCTTTCGGCTCGCCCACAGCCGGACGCGGTGCGGCCGGTTCGGCGGCGCTCGGCCTGGTGGGGGTGGTGGTGATGCTCTTCAGTGGGGGATGGGGGCGGGGGTTCATGCCGCATCCCGCCTGCGCTGGTTGTGGGTGATGGACCAGTGCAGGGCGCTGCGCAGGGTGGAGCGGCACTCGGCCGCGGACAGTCCGGCCGCCTCCCCCGCCTCCTGAAGAGCCTGCTCGACCACGTGCCGGGGGAGGTCGCCCCACGCGACGAACCGTCCCAGGGCGCGCGCCGCCCGGAACAACGTCGCTTCCCGCGCGCCGAGTTGGGCCGAAGCGACGTTCCGGGTCTCGTTGTTGAGTGCTACGTCCGCGTATCGGCGTGATTGCCCCGCTACAGCCATTGAGGGCGCCTGTGCGGGCTTGGGGGCGGGTTTCAGGATGCTTTGCAGCCACGCGGGCAGGTGGGCGGTCACAGGGCCGCACAGGGCCTCGTACGGTCCGGTGGGGGTCGTGCTGCCGGCGGCGACGACGTAGCCGCCCCACGCGCGGGTGTCGACCAACGGGGCGATGGTTCCTGCCGTGTTGGTCAGCCGGATGCCGGGCGGGGCGGTGAAGTACAGGTGCGTCCCGCCGCTCGCGGTCCGGGTGCGGTAGGTGGTGGGGACGGCGTGGCCGGCGCGCTCGCAGAGCGCTCGAAAGGTTGTCGCGCCGCCAGGCGCGTCCGAACTGCCCTTGTCCTTGGGCTCGTCGAGGTCGACGACGACCAGCCCGGACGGGCCGGTCGCGATGCCGACGTTGTAGGGGGCGTGCGACCAGGTGGCGCGGATGCGGTCCGGGTCGGTGGTCGCGCGTTGCTCCCACTTCAGGTGCCCCTCGGCGCACGGGCCGGTGCGTGGGCAGGCGGCCTCTCCGTGGAGGGCGGGGCGCTTGGTGCCGGGGCGCAGGGGGAAGACGTGCCAGCCGTGTTCGGCGGCGTCCAGTGCCGCGCGCAGCAGCGCGGTATGGGGGTCATGGGTCATGCTGGAGGTCTCCAGTTCCTTGGATGGATGCTGGCTGGCAAGGGCGGCCCCGGTCTTTGGCGAGAGGGGGCCGCCCTTGGCGTAGCTAGTTGTTCTTGGCCCAGTAGACGTACTGTCGGCGGACGTAGGCGCGCGGGTCGCAGATCACGCCCGTCTGGTCCATGTCGAGCAGCATCAGGGCCGCCGCTTCGGCGGTTTCGGTGGCGGCGGCGCCCATGGCGCCGGGTTCGTCGAGCAGGGCGATGCGGTCGAGCAGTGCGGCCTTGCGCAGGTAGAACTCCCGGTCCAACTCGCTGTAGCACTCGGCGTCGGCGAGGAAGCGGGCCGTCCATCCGATCTCGCTGTTGATGCTCGGGGCGTCGGCGTATGCCTGCTGGGGGGTGGGCCAGTCCTCGGGGGTGGGGCGGTGGTCGGCGGTGAGGTAGAGGCGGGTGCGCTCACCGTCGCGGGTCGGGTACCGGCGCACGTCGCCGCCGGTGAACGCGGCGGTCAGCGCGGTGGTGACGCGTTCGGTGTCGGCGGGGTCGCAGATGACGCGGATCTCGAACACGGTTCTCCTTCGGGGGCGTTCAGCCGTGGAAGTGGTTGCGCTTGAAGATGGCCTTGCGGATGTTGACCGTGGTCCCGCCCTCGCGCTGTCCGTGCGCGCTGAAGACCTGCACGGCGATCCATCCGCCGAAGACGACCGCGGCGAGGATGATGAGCTGGGTGACCAGCGCGGTCAGCGCGGCGATGAACGTGGTCAGCAGCAGCAGTCCGCCGCACACGGCGAGAAACCCGACGCCCCCGAGCGCGACGTTGACCGCCGCGCGGGAGACGGCCGGCTTCACGGCCACCGGTTCGGGTCGGGTGGGCTCGATGGCGTAGCCGGTGACGACACGGCCGTCCGGGAGGACGACGGACGCGACCGCCGGAACGCCGTGCGGCTGGAGGGGAACGAGCGGCGCCGGGTACGGCGCGGTGGGGGTGATGGGGGTGGGCTGGTGGACTTCCGGGGCCCGTACGGCGGGCGCCCGGTCGGTGTGTTCGGGGTACATGCGGAATCCCTTCCGATGACGGTTCAGGGAGGTAGAGGCACCCCCTTCGGGGTGCGCTCTGGAGGGGGTTTCGGGGGTGCTGACCTGCGTGCCTCCCTGCCTCCCTGAACGATCATTCGTGCAGGTCAGGGCCAGGGAGGCGGGCCAGGGAGGCGTTCAGGGAGTTCTCCCTGCCTCCCTGACCCGTCGGCGGTGTGTTCCCTGTCATCCGTCGGCGGAAGCGGAACCCTCGCTGTCGCGGTTGGCGAGGGCGCGGGCCACGCGGTCGCGGGCGACGACCATCACGCCGTCGGACTTGTACGGCTCCGCGCCGGCGTCGTCCAGGACTCGCTTGAGGTCGATGAACGACCAGCCGCCGTAGGCGTCCGCGTTCCGTGTGGCGAGCCGCGCCAGCACGTCCTTGGTCCGCACGCGGGGCGCGTCGCCGATGACGGCGGCGATGTCGGCGAGCGGGTCGTGTTCCTGCCCGCGCTCGATGGCGTGCAGGGTGGTGACGCCGTCGCGCAGGGCCTTGGCCCGGTCGGTGATGGCCTCGGCTGCGTCGTCGTCGATGTAGTGCGTGCGCACCGTGATGGACGACTGTCCGGCCGGAATGGTGATGCCGTCGGAGGCGACGACCAGGGTTCCCCGGTCCAAACCGGGTCGCAGCAGGTTCGGCGCGGCGCCGCCGTCGACGGCCTTGTCCCCCAGGGCCATGCGGGCCTGGGACTCGGTGCCCAGTGCGAGAGAGGCGCGGGTGTGGGCGCCCTCGCGGACCAGCTTGGGAAGGTTCTCGTTGGTCGGGTCCTGGGTGCCCTGCCACATCAGCACGTTCACGGCCCGCCCCTGGTTGTGAATCTTCCGGACGGCCATGAAGTACCGGGAGTTGGCCTTCGACCCGCCATACGGGCGCTTGTCCTCGTCCTTGGCCGGGCACATGAACGCCACCTGTGCTTCGTCGACCAGCACGATCAGCGGCGGGAACACGGTGCCGGGCGGCGCCTGGATACGGCGGTTCATCTCGTCGACTGCGCTTTCGACCATCTCGGTCACCTGGATCACGTGCTCGTCCGTCGGCCCTTGGATCAGGGTCGTGGCGAGTCCGTCGAACATGGCCCAGTCGCCTATGCCCTTGAGGTCGCCCATGAGGAACTGCACCGACTTGTCCAGCGACAGCCACAGGGCCAGGGAGCGCAGGGCCACGGTCTTGCCCTGGTTCGACAGGCCCGTGATGAGCAGGTGGCGCTGATACAGGCTCAGGCTCGCGGCGTCTCCGCGCAGGTCCTGCCCCCAGGGCGCTTTGCCCTTGGCGTAGTCGGCGGTCATCGTGTCGTCGGTGACCAGCGGTGACGGGCCGATCGGCTCGTCCAGCGCACCCGAGTCGGCGATCCACAGTCGCACCGTGCGGGCGGCCTGGGGGATGGTGATGAACACCTCGTGTTCGTGCCGGGTCAGGTTCTCGGCAAGCTTGCGGCGCTTGTTCTGCACCTCGTTGGTGGACACCCCGGAGGGCAGGGTGACGTCGACCTCGACGCCGCATCCGGCGATGGTGATCGGTCCGAGCATGGACGCGCCGGCGTCGCCCATTTCCTTGATGGCGCGGGCCAGGGCGGGCACTCCGAGGTCGCGCAGGGCCTTGACCACGATGGACGGGGTGATCGGCTCTCCCTCACCCGACCGTACGTTGGCGGGCAGTGCCCAGTTGGGTGCGGCGTGCTGCTTGCGGCCGACGGACCACAGGGCGAGCAGGGCCAGGAACGGGCCGATCGTGAGCGCCGGACCCCAGACGACCTGAACGATTCGGATCAGCAGGGCGATGAAGTCGATCGTCGCCGACAGGGGCGTGATGACGTCCCCGGCATGGCCCGTGTTGAGGGCCATGACGACTCCGAGGGCGACCAGGACACCGATGCTCATGCCGGTGCCGACGGCCACGCCCTTGGCGGCCTCCACCGGGGAGTGCAGCAGGTCCATGCGGCGGTGGTGGCGGGCGGCGCGGAAGCGCTGCAACCGCTCCTCCCACTCTTCGGCCGCTTCCAGGTTCCCCGCGGCTTCCGCCGCACGGATCATCCGCTCGTAGCGGGACCCGGTACGGCCGTCCCAGGTACGCCGGGCCACGATCCGCCCACCGTTGAAGGTGTAGAGGCTGTGCCGGGCGGCGGCACGCGCGGCGGTGCGGGTGCGCTCGTGCGTGAGGGCCGTCTTCACCGTGCGCCCGGAGCGCACCCACAGCGGAACCGGGGCGGGCGGTGCGGGGTCGGGGACCACGGTCAGGGTGGTCACGGCGGACGGTTCGGCGGGGGTGGTGTCTTTGTGCAGGTGGACGACGGTGTCACCCATGACGGGAACACTCCTGACTGCCCCGGGGCGGGGCGGGAAGTCGGCGGGGGCCCCGCCCGGCAACCAGGACGGGCGGGGCGGGGGTGGGTGGTGGTTCAGGCGCCGTGGCGGGCGCGGTTCTCCGCACGGCTGAGCTGGGACGGGTCGACGCGGGGGCCGTCGAACCAGCAGAACGGGCGGATTCCGTCGGCGGCCTTGAACACCCGGATCGCGGTGCCGGGCGCGGCATGCGGGAGGGCGTAGACGCGTCCGCCGTCGAGGGAGGCGAGCAGGCGGGCGCCGTGGTGCTCGCAGCCGTCCGCGCCTCCGTTGAAGCGGTCCAGCACGGTCACCACGACCGGACCGACGCACGGCGTCGGGTCGTCCGGGTGGGCGGCCGGGCAACGGCCGCCTGCGGGCTGCGTGTTCACCACCACCGCGACGTGCCCTTCTTGGCGGCCTTGGCGGCGGCGTACTCGCGCACGATGCGCTGACGCTCGATGTGCAGGGCGGTGATCTCGGCCGTCAGCCGGGTGATGGCCTGCTCCGAGACGGACTCCAGCCGGTTCTCCTGCCGGGTGGCGCTCTTGCCGCGCAGGACCCGGTACGAACCCCCGGCGAGCGCCCCGATAACGGCGCGCCGCTCGGCACTGTTCAGGGGCCACATCTCGCCCCGGCGGACCGCTTCCAGCTTGCGGTTCGTCCTGCTGATCTCGCGGTCGATGCTGCGGGTGTCGGGCTTGCCCATGACGTGAGGACTCCTCAGACAGAGTGGTGCGAAGCAGGGGGAAGGCGTCAGGCCACGACGCGCTTCCACGCGGCGCGCAGGCGCATCTCGGATGCGGAGTGGCCGGCCGCGCGGAAGCGGATGGCCATCTCGCGGTAGGACAGAGCGGGCGTCTGGCTGTGACGGATCTCGTCGACCAACTCGTCAAGCGCCGCGTCCGGCAGGGCGTTGCCGTCCCCCGGCGGGAGCGCGGCAACCGGCTCCACAGGGCCCCACACGGGCAGCTCCCACGTGGGCGTGACGTCGGGTGTGACGCGGGCCGTCACGCTGGTCAGCGCCCTGCCGGTGTCCTCACCCCGTCGCGCCGCCTCCAGCGTCGACCACGCGTCGGCCAGGGTGGCGGCGGTCTCGGCCTGGACGCGTGCGACGCGCGCGCCCGCCTGCGTCACGGCCGTCAGCCGGGTCTCCTCGGTGGCCGCTTCGGCCCGCAGCCGGGCACGGGCCACGGCCGCTTCGTCGCGGGCTTCCTGCTGGATACCCGCGATGGCGTCCAGCGCGACCGGGGTGAGCGCGGTGCGCTCCCACAGCCCGTGCACCAGCCACAACGCTTTGGCCGCGACCGGGAGCCACGCCACGGCCAGCCACGCGCCGGGGGAGTCCTCCCCGAGGGCGTGCGCGACCAGAACGCCGGTCGCTACGGCGCCGAAGCACCAGCCGACGGCGGTGACGGCGCGGCTGTGGTCACCCTGCGCGGCAAGGCGGCGTTCGTAGGCGAGGGTGGCCAGCCATCCGCCGTCGATGCCGAGACCCACGACCAGCGCGACGGGCCACGGCATCGCGGTGCCCAGCCACATCACCACCACGGCCAGGGTCAGGACCATGGACACCGCCGTCATCGCAACGGCGGGCAGAACGGTCTTGGCCTTCACGCCGCACCACCCGGCATGCTCGCGCCCGCCGCGCGGTTGACCAGGTCCCGCCGCGCGGTCAGCACCCGGTTACGGGCCCGGCGGATCCGCCGCGCGTCCAGTTCGGTCGGCGTGCGGTCAAGGGTCATGATCTGCGCGTCGAGCAGGTCGACCTCCGCCAGGATCGCGGGCATCTCCTGCTCGATCGCGTCCAGCTCCGCAGCCGTCGGCTCGCGGTCGAAACCGTCGACGGTAACAACCATCTGAAGTGCACCGATGTGCTCCATGGGTCGTGTTCTCCCTTGCAGGTGGCAACGGCCCGAACCGCGCCCCGGTGTTCCCGCACCGGGGCGCTTGCCGTTGGGGTCGGACGATCCGGCTCCCCTCGGCGCTGCCCGTACGAGACGAGCAGCGGAGGCAACCGGCCGCGGCGGTGGGTGCCGCGAAGTGGTTGAGCGTGCGTGTCGCTGTCTCCTTCGGGAGCGCGCTCCCGTTTCAGGCGCATGGAGACGTGACCTTTCGGTCTAAGCCCTCCGGTTGACCAGGGGTCCGGGTCCCTCGGCCCGCTCTGTCCCGGGCCCCTTCACCCCGGGCGAGCCTGCGAGAAGACACAGGAATGCCCGGGGCGCTGTAGCTATTGTCCGTACAATGGCTACAGTCAGGATGTTGGCAGACGTGGCGATGGGCCGCAAGAGCATTGGCCGCATTGACTGGACAATGCAGTCAGCGAGCGGCTTCCATGGGAGGCATGGCAGTGACCCGACTCGGGCGAAACCCGATGTACCAGCAGATCGCGGACGCGCTGCGGGAGCAGATCACGTCCGGGAAGCTCGAACCGAACGCGAAGCTTCCGACGGAGGCTGAGCTGCGCGACCAGTACGGCGTGTCGCGGGAAACCGTGCGAAAGGCGCTCGCACAGCTCGTGAACGAGGGGCTTGTCGTCTCAGCCCGGCCGCAGGGTCACTTCGTCCGGCGCCGCCGGCCGATGGTGTTCCGTCCGCAAGCGGAGTTCCGGAAGCGGCCCTACTCGCCAGAGATGGACGCCTTCATGACCGAATACTCGGCGGAGGGACGTGAGCCGCGGCAGGAGATCGAAGTGGCGATCGTGGAGCCGCCGGAAGACGTGGCCAAGCGGTTGCGGTTGGAGCCGGGCGAACTGGTCGCGGTCCGCAAGCGGGTGCGGTACCTCGATGGCGAGCCCTTCAACATCAATGACAGCTACTTCCCGCTCGCCATCGTGCGGGACTCGGAGGTCATGCGCCCGGAGGACATCTCCCGCGGCGCGAACGAGGTGCTGGCCGAACTCGGGTACCGGCAGGTGCGGGCGCTGGACGAGATCTACATCCGGATGCCCACGCCGGAGCAGGTGCATCGGCTCGACCTTGGCCCCGGCACGCCGGTCGGCGTCCACATGACCACCGGATCTACGGCCGAAGGGCAACCCGTGCGCGTCGCTGTGACCGTGCTCCCCGGGGACCGGCACGTGATCTCCTACGAGCGACAGCGCGAAGCGCCGAACGAGGAAGCATGAGCGATCTGCACATCCGTCCCGGCCGTCCTGACGAACTCGGCGTCGTGGAAGGGCTGCTGAGTGGCGCGTCCGCATGGCTCGCATCCCGCGGCATCGACCAGTGGCAGTACCCGCCGCACCGCGACCGCATCATGACGGCGCTGGAACGGGGAGTGTGCTTCCTCGCATTTGAGGACGGCGAGCCGATCGCGACCATGCAAGTGGACGACTTCGCCGACCCGGAGTTCTGGACGCCGGACGACGATCCGGGCGCTGCCCTGTACCTGCACCGCATGGCTGTGAGCCGGAGCGCGGCCGGCGTCGGCGTGAGGCTGCTGGACTGGGCCGCCGAGCGTGCGGCGGCGCAGGGGAAGCGGTGGCTTCGTCTGGATGCATGGAAGGACAACGAGGGACTGCACCGGTACTACAAGGCTGCGGGATTCACCCTCGTACGCATCGTGGACCTACCACACCGCAGGTCAGGAGCACTGTTTCAGCGTCCGGCCGCATCACCGTCTGACACCAACCGCTGACATCAACAGCGGCGTACATCAAGGTACGACGGCGCACCGTCCGCCGTGTCCAGGCGGCGCGCGACGAGCCGAAAGCCCCTCGTTGGGACGCGGCGCTCACGCGATGCACGCGCCTACGGATCAGAAGGTTGCAGGTTCGAATCCTGCCGAGTGCGCGCAGCTCAGAGGCCCCGGAATGATCCGGGGCCTCTGGCGTTTCGGGAGCGTACAGCAGCGAAGTACAGCCGCAAATGATCGCAGCTTGCCAAGCCGAGAGCACTCTGCCTGACGGATACTCGGCCGACCCCTCAGTCACTCAATCCCATCTCGCCGACGCGCACGCCGGCCTGGAACCGCGAGGCCGAGTCGAGGGCGTCGAGCAGGCCGGCGACGCGGCGGCGGTAGGTGCGCAGGGACATGCCGAGCCGGCGCGCGGCCGCCTCGTCCGTGGCGCCGGACCCCAGGGCGCGCAGGACCGTTCGGCTCTCGGCATCGAGACGGGGGTGCTCGCCGCGCAGGAAGGCATGGAGACCGGTCGCGGTCTCCCAGGCGGCTTCGAACAGCGCGTATACGCCGCCTACCAGGGTGGGCGCGGTGGTCAGGGTGTATTCGCGGCCACCTGGGTCGTTCACGCCGGCGAGGATCGCGAACCGGCGGTCGATGATGATCGTCTCATGAGGCAGAGCGGTGGCGGCGATCCGTACCTGGGCGCCCTTGTCGACGAGCCTGCCGAGGTGCTCGCGGCTGCGCCGGTCGGCGAGCGAGGCCGGGCTGAACAGCTTGCGGATCCGCCTGGGGTCACCGTTCATGAGGTGGGCGCCGGCGGCCTGCCGGGCCCCGGGGCGGGACCAGGTGTCGAGATCGCGGGCGGCACAGATGAACTCCTCGTGAACAGCGGAGAAGACATGCTCGGTACGAGCGAGGAGTTCCAGGTCACCTCGGATCGTCACGATGTCTGCCACTCCGCCATTCTGCCCGATGGCAGCAAGCTGCCACGGGTTCGCGGGCCGCACCCCCGCGGTCCAGGCTGGGGGCATGGGAAACGACTTCCGCCTCGGTGGCGACCTTCTGCTCAACCGGATCGGCTTCGGGGCCATGCGCCTGCCCACCGACAGCTTCCATGGTCCGGCGCGCGATCCCGGAACCGGTCGCGCCGTCCTGCGCCGTGCCGTGGAACTGGGCGTCAACCACATCGACACCGCAACCTTCTACACCAGCGGCGACGGCACCGTTCGGGCCAACACCCTGATCCGGGAGGCTCTTCACCCCTACCCGGCCGGGCTGGTCATCGCCACCAAGGTCGGCCCGGCCCGCACCCCCGACGGCGGCTTGGCCGCGACCACCGATCCCACGGTCCTGCGGCCCATGGTCGAGGAGAACCTCGAAACCCTCGGTGTGGACCGGCTCGACCTGGTTTATCTGCGCATTGGGGGCGTCATGCCGCCGCCGCACGGTGAATCCGTCGCCGAACGCTTCGAGGCGCTGGCAGCGCTGCGCGAGGAGGGACTGATCCGCCACCTCGGCCTGAGCAACGTCGACGCAGGCCACCTCGCCGAGGCCCGCGCGATCGCACCCGTCGCCGCCGTCCAGAACCACTTCCACGCCGCCAAGCGCGATGACACGGAGGTCCTGGCGGTCTGCGAGGACGCCGGCATCGCCTACGTGCCGTTCTTCCCGCTGGGCGGCGGCCTGAGCGACCTCACCGGTGACCGCATGGCCAAGGTCGCGGACCGGCATGGCGCCACGGTCCCTCAGATCGCCCTGGCCTGGCTGCTCGGCTCCTCCCCTGTCACCCTGGCCATCCCGGGCACCGGCTCCCTCGCCCACCTGGAGGAGAACACCGCCGCCGGAGAGATCGTCCTCACGCAAGAGGATCTCTCCGACCTCACCTGAGGTGAGGAGCGCTCCGGCCCTGCACGCGCCTTCACGGCGGAGCCCTTGCATGCGGTCCGGAACGGAGCGCCGTTGCGGGCGTCAGCCAGTGGCTGGGCCACGATCGCCGGAAGCCGCCCACGAGGATCGATGTCAGTGGTGGCCCCTACTCTCGGCAGTGATGACACAGCTGTGGAGATGCGCGGGGCTGCGGTGGGGTGACGGCGTGCCCGTGCTGGCGTGGGAAGGCGGGCGGTGCAGTGGTCTGGAGCGGGGCAAGCGGGTGGCCTTCGCGGTCGTGGCGGGCGGCGCGCGGAGCTGTGTGGGTGCGCGCGGACACGGATGCCCGGCGCGGGCCGGGGTGCCGGGACGCAGCACCGGTGCACGGTGCGAGGAGTGCGCGCGCCTCGACCGGGCCCACTCGGTCGCCGCCGACACACTCGCCGACGACCCGCGGCCGTACCGCGTCTACCTCGCGTGGTTCGGGCCCGGCATGGTCAAGGTCGGGATCACGGCGGTCGGGCGTGGACCGGCGCGGCTGCTGGAGCAGGGCGCCGTCACCTTCAGCTGGCTGGGGCGTGGGCCGCTGATGGCGGCGCGGCGCACGGAGGAACTGCTGCGGGCCGCGCTCCGGGTGCCGGACCGGATTCCGTACGCCGGTAAGCGGGCGGTGCGGGCCGGCCTGCCGCCGATCGGGGAACGGGAGGCCGAACTGGCGGAGCTGCATACGCGGGCGCTGGCGCTCCACGGATGGCCGGAGTCGCTGGAGCGGGCGCCGTTCCGGGCCGTCGACCACGGCGCGGTGTTCGGGTTCGAGGGGCTGCCGCGCACGGACGGCGTGGTGAGCGAGCTGGTCGCGGGCGGGGTGGTGAGCGGGGACGTGCTGGCCGCCGCCGGGCCAGATCTCCATCTGGCCGCCGGGCGCGGGGTGGTCGTCCTGGACACGCGTCTGATGACGGGATGGGCGCTGACCACTGCCGACCGGGACGACGTGACCGTGCCGGTGCGCGAGGTCGGGGACGCGGGGGCGCAGGAAGGGCTGTTCTGAGGGGGCGGCGATGCCGTGACGGCGTGGCTGGCGGCTCGATGCCCCGTGGATCCCGTTCGAGAAGGGACTGGACCGGCGGTGCCCGATCACCGATCGTGGAGTCATGAGCGATCACCGCGTTGCGCCTGGTGGGTCCGTGCCCTCCCCCGGCGCCCCCGCACCGGCCCCCGTCCCCGTCCCCGTTCCCGTCCCCGCCCACGAACCCCCGTACTACGCCGTCGTCTTCACCTCCGTGCGGGCCCAGGACGACAACGGGTACGCGGAGACCGCCGAGCGGATGGAGGAGCTGGTCAAGGAGGTCCCCGGGTACCTGGGGATGGACCACGCCCGGACGCCGGGCGGGCTGTCGATCACGGTCGGGTACTTCCGCGACCTCGCCGCCGTCGAGGAGTGGCGGGGCGACCTGGAGCACCGGGCGGCTCAGAAGCAGGGGCGCGAGCGCTGGTACGAGTCGTACTCGCTGCACGTCGCCAGGGTCGAGCGCAGCCACACGTTTCAGCGGGCGCACGCAGAAGGGTGAACCGCCCGGGACACGTCCCGCGACACCGACCCGGCCGTTAGTGCTGTCCCGTCAACTATGCGCATTCCAAGGCGGGTTCACGGTCTCCTAGGAGTTTCCTGAGAGGTGCCTGTGTGTTTCTTAGGGAAATCACAGACGGGTGAAAGGGCGCTCTCAGGGGACCCCGACAAGGTGTCGAGCATGACCACGACCTCGCCCCAGAGGCGCACCGAACTGCTGAGGCCGGACGGGAGCCCCGTCCGAGTGCTGGTGGTGGACGACGAGTTGTCGATCACCGAACTGCTGTCCATGGCCCTGCGCTACGAGGGCTGGCAGATCCGCAGCGCGGGTGACGGACACGGCGCTATCCAGGCCGCGCGCGAGTTCCGGCCCGACGCCGTCGTTCTCGACATGATGCTCCCGGACATGGACGGCCTGGCCGTGCTGGGGCGGCTGCGACGCGAACTGCCCGACGTGCCCGTCCTCTTCCTCACCGCGAAGGACGCCGTCGAGGACCGCATCGCGGGCCTGACCGCGGGCGGCGACGACTACGTCACCAAGCCGTTCAGCCTCGAGGAGGTCGTGGCCCGGCTGCGCGGGCTGATCCGGCGGTCCGGTGCCGCCGACCGCCGCTCGGACTCCGTGCTCGTCGTCGGCGACCTCACCCTCGACGAGGACAGCCACGAGGTGTCGCGGGCCGGTGAGAACATCCACCTCACCGCCACCGAGTTCGAACTGCTCCGGTTCCTGATGCGCAACCCGCGGCGCGTGCTCAGCAAGGCGCAGATCCTGGACCGCGTGTGGTCGTACGACTTCGGTGGGCAGGCCAACGTCGTCGAGCTCTACATCTCCTACCTGCGGCGGAAGATCGACGCGGGCCGGGAGCCGATGATCCACACCCGGCGCGGCGCCGGCTACCTGATCAAGCCCGCCGCGTCATGAGCGGGCGACGGCGGTCGCGTACCCGCAGGGGAGGACGACAGCCGCGCACGCTGCGCACGCGGCTGGTCGTCTCGGCGGTGGCGTTGATCGCCGTGGTGTGCGTCGTGATCGGTACGGTGACGACGATCGCGCTCGGGCAGCACCTGTACCAGCAGTTGGACGGCCGGCTGGGCGAGGTGGCGGCGCGGGCGACGGGCGGGCCCATTGGAGCCCCGGTCGGGCCCAAGGGGGTCGCGCCCGAGCACGGGAACGACACGTTCACGCTGGAGGACTTCGTCGCCCGGGGCCCGCAGCCGATGAACACCATCGCTGCGAAGGTCGAGAACGGCGGCATCACCGAGGCCAGGATCGGCAAGCGGTACAAGGACGCCAACGGCGTTCCCCAGTCCAGTGCGCGTGCCCTGAGCGCGGCCCAGACCGCCGCGCTCGGTTCCGTCCCCAAGGACGGCGGGCCGCACAGCGTGGACATCCCCGGGCTGGGCGAGTACCGCGCCGAATACCGGACCGGTGTCAACGGCAGCTTCTACGCGGCCGTACCGACCGCGGACGTCACCAACACCATCGACACCCTCGTCATCGTCGAGGTCAGTGTCACGGCCGCCGGTCTCGTGGCGGCCGGTATCGCGGGCTCCGTGCTCGTCGGTCTCGCCCTGCGCCCCCTGCGCAAGGTCGCCGCGACCGCCACCCGCGTCTCCGAACTGCCGCTGCACGCCGGCGAGGTGACCCTCGACGAGCGGGTCCCGGCGTCCGAGACCGATCCGCACACCGAGGTCGGACAGGTCGGGGCCGCGCTCAACCGCATGCTCGACCACATCCACGGCGCGCTGCACGCGCGGCAGCAGAGCGAGATGCGCGTACGGCAGTTCGTCGCGGACGCCAGTCACGAACTGCGCACCCCGCTCGCCTCCATCCGCGGATATGCCGAGCTGACCAGGCGGGGACGGGAGGAGACCGGCCCCGACACCCGGCACGCCCTGGGACGGATCGAGTCCGAGGCAGGGCGCATGACCCTGCTCGTCGAGGACCTGTTGCTGCTCGCGCGCCTGGACGCCGGGCGACCGCTCCAGTTCGAGCGGACCGACCTCGTCCCGCTCGTCGTGGACACCGTCAGCGACGCGCGCGCCGCCGGGCGGGACCACAACTGGCGGCTCGAACTGCCCGACGAGCCCGCGCTCGTGTCGGCGGACGCCGCACGGCTCCAACAGGTCCTCGTCAACCTGCTCGCCAACGCGCGCAACCACACCCCTCCCGGTACGACCGTCACGGCGCGCGTGCGACAACGCGGGCCATGGCTGTGCACGGACGTCCAGGACGACGGCCCGGGCATTCCGCCCGATCTGCTCCCGCACGTCTTCGAGCGGTTCGCGCGCGGCGACTCGGCACGGTCCCGGTCCACCGGCTCGACGGGGCTCGGGCTCGCCATCGTGCAGGCCGTCGCGGCCGCGCACCGCGGTGCCGTGACCGTGGACAGCGTGCCCGGCCGCACCGTGTTCACCGTGCACGTGCCCGCGCTCACCGCCGAGGTGGCGCCGCACGGCTCGGAAACGGGACCGCGACGCCACTCACAGCCGCACCACAGTGCCAGCACATGGGTGCGACAGGGCGCTTGAGAAGAGTCGGTGCCATGCGAACCGATTCCTCTCCCGGCACCCTGCCGGCACGGGAGCACCTCCCGGCCGCCGGAGCCGGTACGCCTGTCCTGGACGTAGTGGTCCCCGTCTACAACGAGGAGAAGGACCTCCAGCCGTGCGTGCTCAGACTGCACGAGCACCTCAAGCGCACCTTCCCGTACGCGTTCCGCATCACGGTCGCGGACAACGCCTCCACCGACACGACCTCGCAGGTGGCCGCGCGGCTGGAGGCACAGATCCCCGAGGTGACGTGCTTCCGGCTGGAGCAGAAGGGCCGGGGCCGGGCGCTGCGGACCGTCTGGTCCGCCTCCGAGGCCCCGGTCCTCGCCTACATGGACGTGGACCTGTCGACGGATCTCAACGCGCTGCTGCCCCTGGTGGCGCCGCTGATCTCGGGCCACTCCGACCTGGCGATCGGCTCCCGGCTCGCCCGCGCCTCCCGCGTCGTGCGGGGTCCCAAGCGCGAGTTCATCAGCCGTGCGTACAACCTGATCCTGCGCGGATCGCTGCAGGCCCGCTTCTCGGACGCGCAGTGCGGCTTCAAGGCGATCCGCCGTGACGTGGCCCAGGTGCTGCTGCCGCTGGTCGAGGACACCGGCTGGTTCTTCGACACCGAGATGCTGGTCCTCGCCGAGCGCGCGGGCCTGCGTATCCACGAGGTGCCGGTCGACTGGGTCGACGACCCCGACACCACCGTGCACATCGTGAAGACGGCGACCGACGACCTCAGGGGCGTGTGGCGCATCGGCAGGGCCCTGGCCACCGGTTCGCTGCCGCTCGACCGGCTCGCCCGGCCCTTCGGGGACGATCCACGCGACCGGGAGATCAAGGACGTGCCGCGGGGCCTGGCTCGCCAGCTCGTCGGGTTCTGTGTGGTCGGCGGTCTGTCCACCATGTTCTATCTGGCGCTCTACAGCCTCTTCCGCCAGGTCGCGGGCGCGCAGATCGCCAACGCGCTCGCCCTGCTGGTCTCCGCGGTCGCCAACACGGCGGCCAACCGCCGGCTCACCTTCGGCGTGCGGGGCCGCGGCGGTGTCGTCCGTCACCAGGCGCAGGGCCTGGTGGTCTTCGGTATCGGCCTCGCCCTCACCAGCGGCTCCCTCGCCGCCCTGAACGCGGCGACGAGCGACCCCTCGCACTCCACGGAACTGGCGGTGCTGATCGCCGCCAACCTCGCCGCGACGGTCCTGAGGTTCCTGCTCTTCAGGGCGTGGTTGTTCCCGGACCGGCGCGACGGTCTCCCGGCGTCTCCGCCCCCCGCCGCCCGGCAGCACCTCCAGCACCAGCAGCACCAGCAGTACCAGGACCATCCCGGCCAACAGCAGTACCAGCAGGACCCGCGCGCTGCCCACGACGCGTACGGCACCACCGGGTTCCGCGCCGATGCCGACGCGGACCGCACCACCTGAAGGGACGCGACCATGCCACTGCAGCCGGTGCGCCCGCACACCACCCATGCGAGGAACCACGATGGCAACTGACCATCCCCGCACGACCTTCCCCGGGGACACGGCGCCCTCCTCCTGGGGGCCGCCCCGCCCGGCAGGTGAGCCCGGGCAGCCGCCGCCGGCGCACACACTCCGGCGCGGGCGGCCCGAGGACCCGCGCTGGGCGCGCCCCGCCTTCCTGGGGCTGCTGCTCGTCACCGCGGTGCTGTACCTGTACGGCCTGAGCGCATCCGGGTACGCCAACTCCTTCTACTCGGCGGCGGTCCAGGCCGGCAGCAAGTCGTGGAAGGCGTTCTTCTTCGGCTCGCTGGACGCGGGCAACGCGATCACCGTCGACAAGCCCCCGGCCGCGCTGTGGCCGATGGCGCTGTCGGTGCGGGTCTTCGGCCTCGGCTCATGGGCGATCCTGGTCCCCGAGGCCGTCATGGGCGTTCTCACGGTCGCCGTCGTGTACGCGGCGGTCCGGCGCCGCTTCAGCCCCGCGGCCGGCCTGATCGCGGGCGCGGTGCTGGCGCTCACGCCGGTCGCGGCCCTGATGTTCCGGTTCAACAACCCGGACGCGCTGCTCGCGCTGCTGATGGCGCTCACGGTCTACTTCGTGCTGCGGGGCCTGGAGGACGGCCGTACCAAGTGGCTGGTGTGGGCGGGCGTCGCGGTCGGCTTCGCCTTCCTGACCAAGACCCTGCAGGCGTTCCTGATCCTGCCGGCGCTGGCGGTCGTCTACGGCGTCTGCGCACCCGTCAAGCCGATGAAGCGGCTCGCGCAGCTGGCCCTCGCGACCGTCGCGCTGGTCGTGGCGGGCGGCTGGTGGGTCGCGATAGTCGAGCTGTGGCCGGCGTCGTCCCGCCCGTACATCGGCGGTTCGCAGAACAACTCCTTCCTGGAGCTGACCTTCGGCTACAACGGCCTCGGCCGCATCAACGGCGACGAGACCGGCAGCGTCGGGGGCCGGGGCGGGGGAGGCGGCGGCAGCGGCGGTCCGTGGGGGGAGACCGGCTGGAACCGGATGTTCAACTCCGAGATCGGCAGCCAGGTCTCCTGGCTGCTCCCGGCCGCGCTGATCCTGCTCGTCGCGGGCCTGGTACTCACGCGGAAGACCGCTCGTACGGACACCGTCCGCAGCGCGTTCCTCGCCTGGGGCGGCTCGCTGCTGATGACGCTGGCCGTCTTCAGCTACATGGCCGGCATCTTCCACCAGTACTACACGGTGGCGCTGGCCCCCTACATCGCCGCCCTGGTCGGCATGGGCGTCGCGGTCCTGTGGGAGGAGCGGTCGAGGACATGGGCGTCGCTCACGCTCGCGGCCGCCGTCACGGCGACGGCGGCGTGGGGATACGTCCTGCTCAACCGCACGCCCGACTATCTGCCCTGGCTGAAGTGGCTGGTCCTCGTGGGCGGTCTGGCCGGTGCCCTCGGCCTGGTCTTCGCGGGCCGGCTCGGGCGGCGGCTCGCCCTCGCGGTGGTGGGCGTGAGCGTGGTGGCCTCGCTCGCGGGCCCGGCCGCGTACACCCTCACCACGGTGAACCAGGGCCACACCGGCTCCATCGTCACGGCCGGTCCGGTGGGCGCGAGCATGATGGGCGGCCGGGGCGGTCCGGGCGGTGGGGGTATGCGCGGCGGCTTCGGCGGCGGCATGCCGGGCCGGACCCAGCCGAACGGCACCACGCAGATTCCGAACGGCCCCCCGGGCGGCAGCACCGGAGGCTTTCCCGGCGGCGGCATGCCCGGCCAGAACGGCCAGAACGGCCAGAACGGCCAGAACCGGCAGGGCAACGGCACCGGCCCGAACCAGCAGGGCGGTGGCCTCCCCGGCGGCGGCCGGACGGGCGAGGGCGGCATGGGCGGTGCCGGCGGCATCGGCGGTCTGCTCAACGGCGCGAACGTCGGCTCCGAGGCCAAGAAGCTGCTGGAGAAGGACGCCGGGGACTACACCTGGGTGGCCGCGTCCGTCGGCTCCCAGAACGCCGCCAGCTACCAGCTCGCCACGGGTGACCCGGTGATGGCGATCGGCGGGTTCAACGGCAGCGATCCCTCCCCGACGCTCGCCCAGTTCCAGAAGTACGTGGCTGAGGGCCGGATCCACTACTTCATCTCCGGTGGCGGTTTCGGCGGCTGGGGCAACGGCAAGGGCGGCTCCTCCGTCTCCTCGCAGATCAGTACCTGGGTCGAGGAGAACTTCACCAAGGTGACGGCCGGTTCGGCCACCCTCTACGACCTGACTCGCAAAACGAGCGGGAGTTGACGGTTCGGCCGTGACGGCGGTGGGCGGGGCACCGGTGTGCCCCGCCCACCGGGTTTCCCGCGGCGGCGTTGGCGCACAGGGCGCAGCGGGCAGACTCGCAGGAGGCGGTCGCCGGGAAGCGCCGGACCACGGCGTGGCCGGTCGAGCGCGGGACGCTCGCGGCCGAGGTGCGGATCCTCGCGTTCCGGTCGGGGCCTAGCATCGTGACCAGCGGTCGGAGTGTCGAGGAAGGTGCGCCATGGTCAACGCAGCCCAGCGGGCGGGGCGCCCGGCGCGGACCAGCGTCTGGCTGGAGGGCAAGGCGCCTCGGGGCGGTGGAGCGCGCGGTGGCGGCGGTCAGCCCTCCGGCCTGGACCGGGGCCGGATCACCGAGGCGACGGTGCGGCTGCTGGACGCGGAGGGCCTCGCCAGGTTCTCCATGCGCCGCCTGGCCACGGAGCTGAACGTCACGGCCATGTCGGTCTACTGGTACGTGGACACCAAGGACGACCTGCTGGAGCTGGCGCTGGACGCGGTCTTCGGCGAGATGCGGCTGCCGGCCGCCGACTCGGACCAGGACTGGCGCGACCAACTGCGGGCGCTCGCCACGGAGTACCGGACGCTGCTGGTGCGCCACCCCTGGCTGTCGCCGCTCGCCGGAACCTTCCTCAACATCGGCCCGCACTCCATCGACTTCTCGCTCGCCGTGCAGCGGGTGATCCGCCTGACCGGGCTGCCCGCGCACGGCCAGACGGGCGCGATCTCGGCGGTCTTCCAGTTCGTGTACGGCTTCGGCACGATCGAGGGCCACTTCATCGCACGCTGCGCCGCGGCCGGGATGAGCCAGGACGAGTACTTCCGCCATGCCATGGGCGCGGTGACCCGGAGCCCCGAGCTGAGCGAGGTCGTGCACCGGTCCGCGGCCCTCGTTCAGGCCCGCGGCGGAGACACGGTGGAGGAGATGCGTGAACGCGACTTCACGTTCGCGCTGGAGACACTGGTTGCGGGCATCGAGGCGATGGTCGCCCGGAACCGGCGGGGTTCCTAGTCGTCCGAGGACGCCAGGCGGGCTGGGAAGCCGCCCGTCGCCACCGGTCCCCACCGCTGCGGGGTGACCCGGATGATCGACTTGCCCTGCTTGACCATGGCCTGCCGGTACTCGTCCCAGTCCGGGTGCTCGCCCGCGATGTTGCGGTAGTACTCGACGAGGGGCTCGACGGAGTCCGGGGTGTCGATGACCTCGGCGGTGCCGTCGACCTGGACCCATGGCCCGTTCCAGTCGTCGCTCAGCACGATCAGGCTGACACGCGGATCCCGCTTGGCGTTGCGCGTCTTGGCGCGTTCCGGGTACGTGGAGACCACGATCCGCCCCGAGTCGTCGACCCCGCAGGTCAGGGGCGACCCCTGAGGGCTCCCGTCGGCGCGCCGCGTCAGCAGGATCGCCCGATGACGGGGTCGTACGAAGTCCAGCAGCTCGTCCAGCGTCACGGCGGTGTTGGTCGCGATGTTCGGTGCCATGGGACGCAGCCTAGGGGCTCGGACCGCCGCGGAGCGTGACCCTGCCGTGCCTACGCCCGGACCGGGCAGCGGCCGCGTTCGTCAGGACGGGAGGACCGGCCCGGGGCGCGCCGCACCACGAGGAGCGCGCCGCCGCGGGCCGGCGCCCGGACTACTCCGCCGGGTGGGCGAGCCGGATGTCGTGGTCGTCGACGTCGCGTCCGAAGAGCGTCACAGCCGTCGCCACGGGCGGGTAGCCGGTCGCGATGACGGTGTACTCGCCGCTGTCCAGGCCGGTGAAGGCGTACCCCCCGTCCGCGCCGGTGGTGGCGGTGCCGACCACGTTGCCCACCGCGTCCACCAGCGTCACGCGGGCGTCGGCGAGGGGACCGTGCGCGGCCCGTACGACGCCCTGGACCCGGACGTCGGCGTCGAGGCCGATCTCGACCCGGGCGGCCCCGTCGACCCCGATCTCGGCCGGCAGGGCCCGCGGGCGGAACCCTGCGGCGTTCACCGCGACGGTCACGGAACCCGACGCCGGCCCGGTGAAGGAGAACTCGCCCTGCTCACCGGTGGTCTGGGTGGCGAGCAGGTGGCCGCGGGCGTCGGTGACGATCACCATCGCGTCCTTGACGGGCAGCGCGGTCCCGGCGGCCCGGACCGTACCGGTGAGCCCGCTGGTGCCGCCGAGCAGGATGTCGTACGACAGCGGGTCCTCGTGCACGGCGACTGTGGACGCCTGCGGCTGGTAGCCGTCGGCGGCGGCGACCAGGACGTAGCCGCCGGCGCCCGGCGCGTCGACCGCGTAGGAACCGTCGGCCCGGGCGACCGCCTGGCTCGGCTGCCGTCCGCCGAGCGAGATCAGGGTCACGGCGGCGCCCGCGACGGGTGCGCTCCCGCTGTCCCGCACGAAGCCGCGGACCGGGATGCCGCCGGAGAGCGCGGACTTGTCCGGCGCGGCCACTGTGGCGACGGCCGCGGGCTCCTGGTCGCCCGTGACCGGGCCTGTGCCCGTGACCGGGCCTGTGCCCGTGACCGGGCCTGTGCCCGTGACCGGGCCTGTGCCCGTGACCGGGCCTGTGCCCGTGACCGGGCCTGTGCCCGTGACCGGGCCCGTGCCCGTGACCGGGCCTGTTGTGCCCGCGTCCGTGTCCACGCGCGTGCCCCTGTCCTCGGCGCCCGGCTCCGGGCCCGCCACCGCCCAGCTCGGCACTTTCTCCTCGGCGGGGACCTCCTCGGCGGGGACCCTCTCCTCGGCGGGAGCGGGCGAATCCGCCGCGGCGTGCGACCGGGTGGACCCGGACGTCGCGGCCTGGGCCAGGGCGCCCTTGGTCCGCAGCGGGACCTCCTTGATGAACAGCGTGATCACGAAGGCGAGGAACGCCATCGGGGCGGCGATCAGGAAGACGTCGGCGATGCCGTGGCCGTAGGCGCTCTCCATGACGGTGCCCAGCGGCGCGGGCAGGCTGTTCATGTCCGGGATGGAGCTGCTGGAGCTCGAACCGGAGGCCAGAGCCGCGTACTCGGGGCCGAGGGCGGCGAGACCGTCCTTGACGTAGTCGGTGATCCGGTGCGCCATGACCGCGCCCAGCGCGGAGACGCCCACGGCACCGCCGAGGGACCGGAAGAAGGTGACCGTGGAGCTGGCCGCGCCGAGGTCCGTCGGGGCCACCTGGTTCTGCGTGGACAGCACCAGGTTCTGCATCATCATGCCGATGCCGAGACCCAGCAGCGCCATGAAGACCGCCATCTTCCAGTAGGCCGTGTCGTAGCGGATGGTGCCCAGCAGTCCCAGCCCGGCCGTCACCAGCACGCCACCGCTGACCAGCCACGCCTTCCACCTGCCGGTCTTGGTGATGACCTGGCCGGAGACGGTGGAGGAGACGAACAGGCCGCCGATCATCGGGATCGTCAGCACCCCGGACATCGTCGGGGACTTGTCCCGCGCCAGCTGGAAGTACTGCGCGAAGAAGATCGAGCCGGTGAACATCGCGACGCCCACGAAGAGCGAGGCGAGCGACGACAGGGTGATGGTGCGGTTGCGGAACAGCCGCAGCGGGATGATCGGTTCCGCGGCCCTGGACTCGACGAGGACGAAGACCAGCCCGAGCACGATCGCGCCGCCCACCAACGCGTACGTCTGCCACGACAGCCACGCGTACTTGTCACCGGCGAAGGTCACCCAGATCAGCAGCAGGCTGACCGAGGTGGAGACGAAGAACGCGCCGGCCCAGTCGACCTTCACGTCCCGCTTCACCACAGGCAGGTGGAGGGTCTTCTGCAGCACGATCAGGGCGATCACCGCGAAGGGCACGCCGACGTAGAAGCACCAGCGCCAGCCGAGCCACGAGGTGTCGGTGATGACGCCGCCGAGCAGCGGGCCGCCGACGGTGGCGACGGCGAAGGTGGCGCCGAGGTATCCGGAGTAACGGCCGCGCTCGCGCGGGGAGATCATCGCGGCCATGACGATCTGCGCCAGGGCGGACAGGCCGCCGACGCCGATGCCCTGGACGACCCGGCAGGCGATGAGCATGCCGGGGTTCTGCGACAGACCCGCCGCCATCGAGCCCAGTACGTAGACGACCAGGGCTATCTGGACGAGCGCCTTCTTGCTGTAGAGGTCCGCGAGTTTGCCCCACAGCGGGGTGGTCGCGGTCATGGCCAGCAGCGAGGCGGTGACGACCCAGGTGTAGGCCGACTGACCGCCGCCGAGGTCGCCGATGATGTGCGGCAGCGCGTTGGAGACGATCGTGGACGACAGGATCGCCACGAACATGCCGAGCAGCAGCCCGGAGAGGGCCTCCATGATCTGCCGGTGCGACATCGGAGTGCCGTCGGGGGAGCCTCCCCCGTGCTCGGCATGGGCCCGCACACCGGCCGGTGTGGTCGTTGCCATGGGCTTCCTTTTCCTATGTTCTGTCTGCGGGTGTACGGGGGGTTCCTTCGGTGACGGGCTCCGCGGCGTGGACGGCCGGCGCGGGATGCGATGCGGAGCGGCAGTCGCCGAAGCTCTGCCGCAGCCGCGCCAGCAGCCGGGTGAGCCGGCCGATGTCGTCGTCGGACCAGTCGCTCAGCCGCTCGGCCAGCAGTGCGGCGGTGCGCCGTGACAACTCGTCGAGCCGGGCGCGGCCGGGTGGTGTCAGGCGCAGGATGCGGGAGCGCTTGTCCGCGGGGTCGGGGGAGCGTTCGATCCAGCCGCGGTCCGCGACATGCGCGACATGGCGGCTGGTGACCGACATGTCGACGGCGAGCAGCTCCGCGAGCTTGCTGATGCGCATGTCGCCGTGGCGGTCGAGCAGGGTCAGTACGGCGGCGGAGCCGCCCGGGCAGTCGGGCGGCAGGATCCGTCCGAGGTCCCTCTTCACGGCACCGGCGGCGCTGAGCTGACGCGCCAGCTCCTCGTACTGCGCTCGCTCGGCCATCCCAGCCTCCCCAGTTCGTTGCTCAGGGCAACCACATTAGGGGAAGTTGGTTGCCGCAGGCAAATTAAGCCCTCGATGTTGGGCTAAAAAGTTGGCAAAGGCATGCATTGGTGAACGTAAATCCACAGGTGGGATGGTGGATGACGGGGCGGCTCGGCCGTTCGAGGACCGAGTCCTTTCGGGGCGAAGCGGGGCACGGGGTCACGGCCCCCACTTGGGCGGGGCCGCACGTATTCGCTAGGGTCCGGGGCCATGGCTAACACCCAGGGCCCCCAGGGCAACTACGACCCCGCGGGCAGCACCCAGATGTTCCGTGCCTTCGTCGACGAGGCTCCGCAGGGCGGCCGGCAGGAGGCGGCCTCCCCGGGCCCCCGCGTCGGCCTGATCGTCGGCGTCGTCGTCGCCGTGGCGATCGTCGCCGCGGTCGCCTGGCTCGCGCTGAGGTAGGCCGGCCGGGGCGAAGCCCTACGTCCACCGGACGGACACGTCGCGCGTCTCGATGTGCATCCCCAGCGGGACCCGCCAGGCGTCGACGCACACCGTCCAGGTCTTCTTCACGGTGGCCCCGCCGGCGATCGGCGCGGGCAGCGCCTCCGCGGACTCGATCGTCGCCCAGTCGATCCCGAGCGCCCCGATGATGTGCGTCCCGAAGGCCACCGTGCCCGAACGCACCGGGCTGCCGCCGGTGTTGGCGAAGGAGACGGTGACCTTCTCGCACCACCGCCGGTCGGTGGCCTCCCGCACGGGCTCGCCCACGCTCAGCACAGCGGGTCCGGCGGGTGTCGTACGGGAAGGCGCCGGCGCCGGGGAGGACGGTTCCGGGTCCGCGCCGACGGGCCCGGTGGCGGGGGGTGAGACGCTCGCGCCGCCCGGTGCGCCGCCCGCGCCCGGTGCGCCGCCCGCGACCGGGGCACCACCCGCGACCGGGGCACCACCCGCGACCGGTGCGCCGCCCGCGCCGCTGACCGGCGCGCCCGCGGACGAACCGCCGCTCGGCGAATCCCCTCCAGCCGCCGATGAGCCGGCCGTCCCGGCGGTACGGCTCCCGTGCCCGCCGGTGGTACCGGGCCGGTCCGTCCCCCGGAGCGGCACCAGCGTCACATCTCCCGTGGGTGCCACCGCCGCGCCCGGGACGGAAGGGGTGCCGCCCGCCGGTCCGACCGCGACGTATCCGTCACCACCCGCGCCGCCCGCGCACGCGACCGGCAGCCCGGCCAGGCACGCGAGAACCGCGGAGGCACCGATCACGGCCCGTCGGCGGTCCCGCAACCACGTCGCTCGCAGCATCGCGCCAGTGTCGCTGACGGACCGTCAATTCGGAAGCCCGCGGACCTCGCGAAGCCCCGGCCGGGCACCGGAGCCCCGGACGCCCCGCGAGGCGTCGTGCCCCGCGAGGCCCGTGCGTACTCAGTCGGAGATGAGCCCGTCCCGCAGTTGCGCCAGCGTGCGGGTCAGCAGCCGGGAGACGTGCATCTGCGAGATGCCGACCTCCTCGCCGATCTGCGACTGGGTCATGTTCGCGAAGAACCGCAGCATGATGATCCGCCGCTCGCGGGGCGGGAGTTTGGCCAGCAGCGGCTTGAGGGACTCGCGGTACTCCACGCCCTCCAGGGCCGAGTCCTCGTAGCCCAGCCGGTCCGCGAGCGACCCCTCGCCGCCGTCGTCCTCGGGGGTCGGGGAGTCGAGCGAGGACGCCGTGTACGCGTTGCCGACGGCAAGGCCGTCGACCACGTCCTCCTCCGACACGCCCAGCACGGAGGCGAGTTCGGTGACCGTCGGGGAGCGGTCCAGCTTCTGGGACAGCTCGTCGCTTGCCTTGGTGAGGGCCAGGCGCAGCTCCTGGAGGCGGCGCGGCACCCGCACCGACCACGACGTGTCCCGGAAGAACCGCTTGATCTCACCGACGACCGTCGGCATCGCGAACGTCGGGAACTCCACGCCCCGTTCGCAGTCGAAGCGGTCGATCGCCTTGATCAGCCCGATGGTGCCGACCTGGACGATGTCCTCCATGGGCTCGTTGCGGCTGCGGAAGCGGGCGGCCGCGTAGCGCACGAGCGGGAGGTTCAGCTCGATGAGCGTGTCCCGGACGTAGGCGCGCTCCGGGCTGTTCTCGTCGAGTGCGGCGAGCCGCAGGAAGAGGGAGCGGGACAGGGTGCGGGTGTCGATGGCTTCCGATGACGGGAGGTCCTGGGCCTCGGGGGCCGGGATGGTCTCGGCGGCCGGGAGGTCCTGAGGGGCCTGAAGGTCCTGAAGCACGTCGGGCGCGGAGTCGCTCTGCGCGAGCGTGAGCACCTTCGAGCTGCCCTGGTCTGCGGACATGCCACCCCCTTTGGGTCGCGGGACGGTCGCGGCGGACGCTCCCGTCGGAGGAACGCAGCCTCCACCTGAATACCGGCCGCGAGGCTGCGGCAAACGCTCTTCCGGAAGAATGTCACATGTCGGCAACACGCTGTAGCGATATGTCGACATGTGAAAGCCGAATGCGCCCTGGTTGGAAGGGTTCTGAGGGTTTTTCAGCGCAGAACCATCGACAAGGGAAGGTTCGGACGATTCGCTCTTGTGAGCTATGCGTCGATCCTGTTTGCGGATCGTAGCCGCGCGAAGCTCCTGGCGAGGAGCCTTGACACATGCATCTGGGAGACGCCCAGTTCGGCGCTGATCTGCGACTGGGTGAGGTTGCTGTAGTAGCGCAGCAGCAGGATCCGCTGCTCGCGCTCGGGCAGCTGGACGAGCAGGTGCCGTACGAGGTCGCGGTGTTCGACCCCGTCGAGTGCGGGATCCTCGTAGCCGAGCCGGTCGAGCAGGCCGGGCAGGCCGTCCCCCTCCTGGGCGGCCTCCAGGGAGGTCGCGTGGTAGGAGCGGCCCGCCTCGATGCAGGACAGCACCTCCTCCTCGGTGATGCGCAGCCGCTCGGCGATCTCGGAGGTGGTCGGAGAGCGTCCGTACGCCGTCGTCAGGTCCTCGGTCGCGCTGTTGACCTGCACCCACAGCTCGTGCAGCCGGCGCGGGACGTGGACCGTGCGGACGTTGTCGCGGAAGTACCGCTTGATCTCCCCGACGACGGTCGGCATCGCGAAGGTCGGGAACTGCACGCCCCGGTCGGGGTCGAAGCGGTCGATGGCGTTGATCAGCCCGATGGTGCCGACCTGGACGACATCCTCCATGGGCTCGTTGCGGCTGCGGAAGCGGGCGGCCGCGTAGCGCACGAGCGGGAGGTTCGCCTCGATGAGCGCCCCGCGCACGCGGTGGTGCTCCGGCGTGCCCGGCTCCAGCCCCTTGAGCTGGGCGAAGAGCACCTGGGTGAGGGCCCGGGTATCGGCGCCCCGGCGCTTCCGGGCGGCGGCGGCCGGAGCCGGTCCTCGGGGGTGGGTGGAGGTCGTGGCGGATGTCTGTGCCCGGTCGGGGGCCGGGGCCGGAGCCTCGTCCTGGGGTGGCGCAGTACTGGCCGACACGGTCAACGCCACCTCTTCATCCGTCCACGCATCCGTCAATTCACGTCAAAAGCGGTCATAGCATCACAAGAAATGGACACGGTGTGCAAGCACCGCATAACTCCGTGTTGAAGGCGAGTTGATGCGGAGGACGTGAGCGATCACCATCGTCGCGGTGGAGGGCGCCTCGCGTGGTTCCGCCCCCGGAATCCGGGGGCGGTGTCGCTCAGATTTCGTAGTCGGCGATCACCCAAGTGGCGAACTCGCGCCACAGCGCGACCCCCGCCTGGTGCGCCGGGTGCTCGAGGTAGCGCCGCAGCGCGTCCGCGTCGTCGACCGCCGAATTGATCGCGAAGTCGTAGGCGATGGGCCGGTCGCTGATGTTCCAGGCGCACTCCCAGAAGCGCAGCTCGTCGATCAGGCCGTCGAGGGACTCGAAGGCGCGCACCCCCTCGACGACGCGCGGGTCGTCGCGCCGGACGCCCTCGTTGAGCTTGAAGAGGACCAGGTGGCGGATCACGGGCGCTCCCAGGGGTACGACGACGGCGGCCGCCCTGCCGTGGGTGCGGCGGGAGGCCTCACTTGGCCCCGTCGGCGAGCCACGTCATGAAGTGACCGAAGGCCTTGGCGGCACTCGAAATGCCCTCGAACCCTATCTGCACGTAGTCGGCGGCCTTGGCGGGGTCGGTGATGATCACGTAGAGCGCGAAGACCGCGAGCACGTACAGTGCGATCTTCTTTCCCTGTACCGCCACCGCGGCCTCCCCCGTCTCCTCCGCCCCGCGGGGCCCGGCCTGCCGCGGCCGAGTGTAACGCGGCCGGGTGTTCGGGTCTCGCAAAAGATCACGTATGCACCATGTCCTCACGTCGATCTTCTTTATGTGGTCTTTAGGGACCAACGGCCCGGCTGCCTGGGCCCTTTGTCCCGCCCGCGGGGGCGCCCCGCAGTCGCAGGATGGTGTGGACCCGACGGATCTGGCAGGAGTCCCGAGGGCCGGGACCGGACCCGACTGCGGGGTCCGCGCCGTGGGCTTCCCCCAGACGTGGCGTGGGCTTGGGGCCCGATTCCTCACCGGGGAAGGCGGCTTGACCCCCGTAGCCGTCTTCCCCGTCACCGGAAGGAGCCCCGGCGGACGAGCGGCGCTGGGGCTTCGTCGCGCCGCCGGCGACCCGCAGGGCGCCTTGGGCGGCTCTGAGCGGACCCGGCGCGGGTCCTGGCCCGGGATGGTCCTGACCGGTGGGTGGTCCTGGGCGGTGGCCCTGACGGGCGGTTCCGGAGTGAGCCCGGCGGGCGGTTCCGGTGGCGGGCCTCGGATGCGCTCCCCGGCCGGGGGACAACCTGACGCGTCCCCCGGCCGGGGGCAGGGGCTCAGGCGAGCCAGTCGGCGTAGTGGGTCGGGGCGATGCGGGCGTCACCGTGGGCGATCAGGACGTCACCCTCGACGGCCGCGAACATGCCGACGGCGTCATCGACGGCGACCGAGCGCCCGTCGCCCTTGGCGGTGAGGGTGATCCGGCCGAGTTCGTCGAGGGTGTAGACGTCGGGGCCCGCGATGTTGAGGATGCCGTTCAGGGGGGTGCTCGCGGCGACTTCGGCGACGGCGGCGGCGACATCGGCGGCGGCGATCGGCTGGATCGGGGTGCGCGGCAGGCGGACCGTCTCGGCGTCCGCCGTCCAGGACAGGACCGCGTCCATGAACTCCATGAACTGCGTGGCACGGACGATGGAGTACGGGATCGGGCCCCCGGCGAGGATGTTCTCCTGGAGCGCCTTCGCCCGGTAGTACGCCAACTGGGGTACCTGGTCCACGCCGACGATGGAGAGCACGACGAAGTGGCCGACGCCGCCCTTCTCGCTCGCGGTCAGAAGGTTGGCCATGGACGTGCGGAAGAAGTCGGGCGAGGCCTCGTCGAACGTCGGGGAGTTGGTCAGGTTGACGACGACGTCGGCGCCCGTCACGGCATCGTCCAGGCCCTGACCTGTGATGATGTCCACCCCCGTGGAGAGGGAGTGCGGTACGGCCCGGTGTCCGGCCGCCTTCAGGTCCTCCACGACCCGCGACCCGATCAGGCCGGTTCCCCCGATGACTGCGATCTTCATGGCTTGTCCCTGCTCTCGATGCATCATGTCCGATATGTGCCCAGTAGGGCCGGATGGTGGCCGGGGCTTTAACTCGGACATCTTTTGTCCGAGACGATACTCGGACAATATGTGTCCGGGTCAAGGCGGCGTTGTTACGATGCCGACGTGAAGATGTCCGGCGGTGTGGAGTGGGCCCTGCACTGCTGTGTCGTGCTGACGTCCGTGCGGGAGCCGGTGCCCGCCGCGCGACTGGCGCGGCTGCACGACGTCTCGCCCACGTACCTCGCCAAGCAGCTCCAGGCCCTCTCGCGGGCCGGACTCGTGCGATCGGTGCAGGGAAAGTCGGGTGGCTACGTCCTGACCCGGTCCCCGGCGCAGATCACGGTGCTCGACGTCGTCGATGCGGTGGAGGGGCCCGGCGCGGCGTTCGTGTGCACGGAGATACGCCGGCGCGGCCCGCTGGCGGCGCCGCCCGAGGAGTGCACCGAGCCCTGCGCCATCTCCCGCGCCATGGCCGCGGCGGAGGCGGCACGGCGGGAAGCCCTGCGGGCCGTCACCATCGCAGACCTGGCCGCAGACGTCGAATCCGACTCGGGGGACGGGACCCTGGCGGGTATCGGCGCCTGGCTGAACGCCGCCGACGCGTGACCGGGGCCCGGAGGCCGAGCGCCCACCGCGGTGCCCGCCGTGCCCTCCGCTCCCGCGCGGCCCCGGCTGCGCCCCCGGACACGGCCCGCCCTGGACGCGGGCCTTGGGGCGCCCTGGTCACCGGCCCCGGCGTGCGACCTTCCGCAGCCGCGGGCCTTGGACCCGGCTCGGAGCGCCGGCCCGGCGCGGCCCCTCGCCGGCGGCCTCGCGGCCGAGGCTCCCGGATGCGCGAAGGGCCCCGGATGCGCGAAGGGCCCCGTCCTTCGACGGGGCCCTTCTTCGGCGGTAGCGGAGGGATTTGAACCCTCGGTGACTTGCGCCACACTCGCTTTCGAGGCGAGCTCCTTCGGCCGCTCGGACACGCTACCGAGGGAGACCCTACCCCACCGGGGGCCCTGCTTTGAAATCCGTTTCCCCGTTCGCCCTGGGCGGGCCTGAGCGGGCCCGGAAGAAGTCCGTGAGGAGCTGCGCGGACGCGTCGGCGAGCACGCCCTCGATCACCTCGGGCCGGTGGTTGAGGCGCCGGTCGCGCACCAGGTCCCACAACGAACCGACCGCACCGGCCTTCTCGTCGCGCGCGCCGTAGACCACCCGGTCGACGCGGGACTGCTGCAGCGCGCCCGCGCACATCGTGCACGGTTCCAGGGTGACGACGAGCGTGCAGCCGGCCAGCCGCCATTCGCCGAGCGCCTTGGCGGCCCGGCGCAGCGTGAGGATCTCCGCGTGGGCCGTCGGATCGCCCGTGGCCTCGCGCTCGTTGTGCCCGGTGGCGAGCACCGAGCCGTCCCGGGACAGTACGACGGCACCCACCGGGACGTCACCGCCGTCGGCGGCCCGCGCCGCCTCGTCCAGGGCGAGCCGCATCGCGGCCCGCCACCGGTCGCGCACCGGATCGGGGGCCGGCGTCCCGTCGTTCGTCACCCGTATGCCTAGCGGACGGTCTCCAGGACCTCCGAAGCGCCCAGGGCCTCGGCGATCGCGCTGAGCGCGTCCTCGGCGTCCAGGGCGCGCAGTTCCTTCTCACTGACGCCGAGGTCGTCGAGGATCTCGCTGTCTCCGACGGGGCCGTGGGGCACGGAGGTGTCCGCGCCGGCTCCGTCCTCGTCGTCGCCCTCGGGCTCACCGTCCTCCGTGCCGTCGAGGTCGAGGGAGTCCAGGTCGGCGCCGTCGTCGCCGGGCTCCCTGCCGAGCAGTTCGTCCGTGAGCAGGATCTCGCCGTACGAGCTGCGGGCGGCGGCCGCTGCGTCCGAGACGTAGATGCGAGGGTCGTCCTCGCCGTCCACGCGGACCACCCCGAACCAGGCGTCCTCCTGCTCGATGAGGACGAGCACCGTGTCCTCGTCGACGGAGGCGTCACGGGCCAGGTCGGTCAGATCCGACAGGGTTTCCACATCGTCGAGCTCTGTGTCGCTCGCTTCCCACCCGTCTTCGGTGCGCGCGAGCAGTGCGGCGAAGTACACCGTGACTCTCCCACTGGTCATAGGCGTGCCGGTTGGGGGTCCCCCCGGCGGAGGTTGCGGGCGGGGAGTGCTTCTCCGAGCCCCACCCACTCGGAATCGTGGCAGAAACAAGGCGTTCAGGGGACGTCTTCGGCTCCCTGTGTCTGGCCGTTTTGGTCGCGGACGCTCCGATCAAAGCGGTCGGCTCACCAGCGCACTCATTGCCGCCACCTGCGGATCGTACGCGGCCCGGGGCGGTGTGGTCGCGCGGCCACCCCCGAGGTGGCGCGCCGCTACCAGCGGAATGTGCGCATGCGCAGGGCGTGACGCAGCCGCGCGGCCTTGGCGCGCCGCGGCTGGACGCGGTCGCGCAACTCCCGTGCCTCCGCGAGTTCGCGCAGGAACAGGGCCCGGCGCCGCCTGCGCTCGGCGTCCGTCTCCTGCGCTTCCGTTTGCTCGTGGGACTTTCCGTCGGGCATAGGCACACCACCCCAGTCGCGTCCCCTTCACTTTCCCTCTGATGGGGGGATTGATGCAGGCCCGGACGGAAGGGGTGCGGGCGGCGCCTTCGGGCGCGAGCGACGGGGGCGGGCCGGACGGCGAGGGCGGCGCGGGAGGTGTGCCGGCGGGGCGGGATGCGCTGTCGTACGGCGGCGCGGGCGGGCGCCGAGGGCCCCGTTAGTGTGGGGGACATGCGTCTCCACGTCGTCGACCATCCGTTGGTCGCCCACAAGCTCACCACGCTGCGCGACCGGCGCACCGACTCCGCGACCTTCCGTCGGCTGGCCGACGAACTCGTCACCCTGCTCGCCTACGAGGCCACGCGGGACGTGCGCACCGAGCAGGCCGACATCGAGACCCCGGTCGCCCCCACCACCGGCGTCAAGCTCTCCCATCCCCGCCCCCTGGTCGTGCCGATCCTGCGGGCCGGCCTCGGCATGCTGGACGGCATGGTCCGGCTGCTGCCGACCGCCGAGGTGGGCTTCCTGGGCATGATCCGCGACGAGGAGACGCTCAAGGCGTCCACCTACGCGACACGCATGCCGGAGGATCTCTCGGGGCGTCAGGTGTACGTCCTGGACCCGATGCTCGCGACCGGCGGCACGCTCGTCGCGGCCATCCGGGAGCTGATCAGGCGTGGTGCGGACGATGTGACGGCCGTGGTGCTGCTCGCCGCCCCGGAGGGCGTCGAGGTCATGGAGCGCGAGCTGGCAGGGCGACCGGTCACGGTGGTGACGGCCGCGGTCGACGAGCGTCTCAACGAGAGCGGCTACATCGTGCCGGGGCTGGGCGACGCGGGGGACCGGCTCTACGGCGCGGCGGAGTAGGGGCGAACCGGCCTGCAGGACGGGGCACTCCAGGACTGGGCGGGCCCCAGGAGGGGCGGTGGCCGGACGGGACGAGGTGCGGCCGCACGGTGTGCGGCCGCCCGTGGCCGCCGTTCGCGGCTCGGCCCGCGCGGGTTTCAGCAGTTCTTCTTGTCGCCGCCCGCCGAAGCCGCCTTCGCCGACGTGGTCAGCGCGGCCAGGGCCTTGTCCGCGGCCGCCTTGTCCGCCAGCGATGTGAACCCGTCGCCCAGGACCAGATCGACGGAGGTGCCCGTGCGGGCGTCCGTGCGGTGCTCGGCGCCCGCCAGTTGCGTGCCGACGACCGGCAGTGAGGTGTCGAGGGACGTCTTGGGGCCGATCAGCACTCCGGCGCCCTTGACCTTCTTGTCGTACTCCTTCGTCGCGTTGCCCACGTCGCCGATGAGGAAGCCGCGCTTCTTCAGCTCGTCCGCGGTCTCCTTGGCGAGGCCGGTGCGGGTCGTGGCGTTGAAGACGTTGACGGTGATCTGGCCGGGCCGGGGCAGGGCCCGTGCGGCGGTCGTCGGCGACGTCTTCGTCCTGGTCGCGCAGCCCGCCCTCGCGCCGGACGCCGAGGATGTGCCGCTGCCGCCCGTGAAGATGTCGATGAGCTGCAGGGTTCCCCATCCGATCAGCCCGATGGCGGCGACTGATGCGACGACGGCGAGCACGAGCCGGCCGCGGCGCCGCGGCCGGCGCATCCGTGGGTACTTGTCCCCCGTGATCCGGTACTGGCCGCCCATGCCGGGGGGAGTCAGCATGCTCATGAGCGCAGCGTAGTGCGCCGGGGCGGCAATGCCTACTAGATGATCATTGGATGCCGCACAGTCCAACCCGAAAGGATCAAAGCGGACGGGCCGCGCGTCCGCGTCCGCGCGGCGTTCAGTCGAGTTCGAGGACCCTCGCGTGCAGGACCTGGCGCTGCTGCAGCGCCGCGCGCACCGCGCGGTGGAGACCGTCCTCCAGGTACAGGTCGCCCTGCCACTTCACGACATGTGCGAAGAGGTCGCCGTAGAACGTCGAGTCCTCGGCGAGAAGGGTCTCCAGGTCGAGTTGCTGCTTGGTCGTCACGAGCTGATCGAGGCGGACCGGGCGCGGCGCGACGTCCGCCCACTGCCGGGTGCTTTCCCGGCCGTGGTCGGGGTACGGCCGGCCGTTTCCGATGCGCTTGAAGATCACACGGAAAGCCTACCGGTCAAGACGTTCCGGGCGCAGCCACGGCGACCGAGTGCGACGCCGGAAAGATGCGGTAAACGGTGCAAAAAGGGAACAGGTGCTCGAAGTTGGCGGGGCGA
>NZ_JBHUDX010000019.1:39762-51081 GCF_042678285.1 Streptomyces caeni | reverse complement strand
GCGCCCGCTGTGGTGCTAGTCGTGTTCCTGCTCTGGGGCGGCCGGGGGCAGGGGCTCCTCCCCGGGCTCCGGGTCCCGTTCCGGGTTCGGCTTCGTGGTGCGCACGGCCTCCGCGAGCACCAGGGCGTGCAGAGCCGCGTAGGGGTCACTGGGCATGAGGGTGTCCTCGCCTTGCTGGTGGGGGGTGATGGTTCCGGAAGCCGGACCTGTCAGCAGAGGAGGACCACGGTGTGCAGGGCCCGCAGGGCGGGGGAGTGCGGCGGCCGCACGGGGGTGCGGGACGGCGGGGCCGGCTCCGGCGGCACGTCGCCGGTCCGCGGCCCGGGGCGTTGCGGTGTCACACCGCCCTGCCCCTGGGGGGCCGTGGGTCGCAGCGCCGCGTCGAGCACGTCGTGCTCGGCGTCGCACGTCCCCGTGGAGGCCGACGCGGAGGCGGCCGGGGCCGGCACCGCCTCGGTGTGCGCGCCCACCGCGAGCAGCGCGACGAGCGCCACGAGCACCCGCAGCCAGGCATACCGACGAACGGTGCGAGGGTCATGCGGGGCGGGGCTCATGAGGGTCGTCTCCCCGCCCGGCGCGCCCCGTTCACCGTGTCGGCCGTAAGGTTCCCTCGCACGAGGGATTAGACGGGTGCGAGGTTGACGCCGGTCATACGGGTGGGGGCCGGCGTGGGTCACACCGCGTGCGGGATCTCCTCGGCGCGGCCGCGGATCCGGATCGCGGTGACGGCCTCGACGACGCCGACCACCACCAGCCACCAGCCGGCGACCAGGGTGAGCACGGCCAGCGACGTGAAGGGGGAGACGATCAGCACGACCCCGGCGAGGAAGGCGACGATGCCGAGGAAGATCTGCCAGCCGCGCGCGGGCACCGTCGGGTCGTGGGCGGCGGCCACGGTCTGGGTGATCCCGCGGATCAGCCAGCCGATGCCGATCCACAGCGCGAGCAGGAGGATCGACTCCATGGGGCCCCGGAAGCAGAACAGGCCCAGCAGGATCGCCAGGGCGCCGCTGATGAACGCCAGGACGCGCAGTGAGGTGGCCTTGTGCGTGCCGAACGCGGCGACCAGCTGGAGGATGCCGCTGATGAGCAGGTAGAGCCCGAACAGGACCCCGGCCACGAGCAGGGACGGGCCCGGCCAGACCAGGATCAGGATCCCCAGGACCAGGGACGCGACACCGGTCATCAGGACGGCCTGCCAGGCGGCACGGCTCAGGAGGTGGAGGGGGCCCTCGGGTTCCGGGGGCGCGGCTTGGTGCTGACCCCGCTGGGCGTGGACCCGCCGGTCGTCGTACTCCGGGCTCCAGGAGGAGCCGCTCGATGCCTCGGTCATGATCCATGCTGAGGCCGGGGACGAGCGGGCTGCCAGCCGGGCGCGTCCGGGCGGCTGACGGGGCACCCTCGGCAAGCGCCGCACGGGTGGCCGGGGTGCTCCCCGGTCCATGGCGGCCTCGGACGGGGATGGCGGCGGGCTTCGGAGGCTAGCCTGCCTGCCGTGACCCCTGATGACCTGATCGCCCACTACGGCCTGGAACCCATTCCGCGTGAGGGCGGACGGTTCCGACGGACCTGGACGGGGCCGATGCGGGCGGACGGGCGGCCGGAGGGCACCGCGATCGTCGCCCTGCTGACCGCCGCACCGGACGACTACTCGGCGCTGCACCGCCTCCCTGCGGACGAGGTCTGGCACTTCTACCTCGGGGATCCGCTGGAGCTGCTGCTCCTGGCCCCGGACGGTGACGCCCGTACGGTCGTCCTCGGACCGGACGTCCTCGGCGGCCAGCAGGTGCAGTCGACCGTTCCGGCCGGGACGTGGACGGGCGGGCGGGTGGCCGCCGGCGGATCCTGGGCGCTGTTCGGCTGCACGATGGCGCCGGGCTTCACCTACGACGGGTACGAGCACGGCGACGCGGCCGAACTGACCGCGCGTTACCCGGCCCAGGCGGCCCGGATCGCCGGGTTGTGCCGGTCGTGAGCGGCCTGCTGGAGGGGCAGGTGGCCCTGGTGACCGGGGCGGGCGGCGGCATCGGCCGTGGTATCGCCCTGCGGTTCGCCGAGGAGGGCGCGGCCGTCGCGGTCCACTGCCGTACGGCGGTGGGGGCGGCGCGTGACCTCGCCGCGCGCATCGGTGGGGCGGGCGGCCGGGCGGTCGTGCTCCAGGCCGACCTCACCGTCGAGGACGAGTGCCGGCGCCTGGTGGGGGACGCCGCCGAGTGGGGCGGCGGCCGACTGACGGCCCTCGTCAACAACGCCGGGGTGCAGCCGGTGCAGGAACTGGCCGGTATGACGGCCACCGACTGGCGGGCCGTGGTGGACACCAACCTGTCGAGCGTGTTCGCGTGCACGCAGGCGGCGGTGCAGGTCATGCGGGAGGCGGGCGGCGGCACCGTCACCCACATCGCCTCCATCGAGGCCACGCACCCGGCTCCGATGCACGCGCACTACTGTGCGTCCAAGGCGGCCGTCGTCATGCACGCGCGGTCGGCGGCGCTGGAATACGGCCCGTTCGGCATCCGCGTCAACACGGTCTCGCCCGGCCTCGTTGATTTCCCCCGAGCTCTCGGCTCCGCTCGAGCAGGGGAGACCCCCGGCCGCCTGGCGGAGGACTGGCCGGAAGGCGTGCGGCGGTGGAGGCGGGCGGTGCCCACCGGCCGGCTGGGGCGCCCGGAGGACATCGGCGACGCCTGTGTGTTCCTGGCCTCGCCGCTCGCGTCCTGGATCACGGGGCACGACCTGGTGGTGGACGGCGGGATGTCGGCCCGGCCCACCTGGTGACGCGGCCGCCGGTCATGATGGCGTGACCTTCGTACGGGCGCCCGGTGCCGCCGTGTTGAGCGCGGGGCTCCCCGCGTCCGTACGTAACCGGGGACCCGGGACAGGCGATGGGGGAGACGTGACGTGGGCGGAGCACACGGGGGCGGCGGGAGTTCGGCGGCGGTCGCGCGCGGGTGGCGGACGCGGCGCCCGGTGCTCGTGCCGCTGCTGATCCCCTTCGCCGCGCTCCTGCTTCTCGCGGGCGCCGGTTCCGCGTCCGCGCACGCCGTGCTGAAGAACGCCGACCCGGTGGACGGCAGCGTGCTGAGAGCGGCGCCGAGAGCGGTCACCCTCACCTTCAGCGAGTCGGTCGGGTTGCTGGAGGACTCCGTCCGCGTGATCGACCCGGGGAACCGGCGGGTGCACACCGGCCGGCAGGAACACGCGGACGGCCGGGCGAACACCGCGCGTGTCACGCTCCCCGCCCACCTCGCGCAGGGCACGTACATCGTGGCCTGGCGGGTGGTGTCGGCGGACAGCCATCCCGCGTCCGGCGCCCTCACGTTCTCCGTCGGCAAGCCGTCCGCGACGACGGCCGTCCTGCCGTCCGACACGGCCCAGGACGCGGCCTCCACGATGCTCTACGACATCGCCCGCTACATCGCCTACGGCGGTCTAGCCCTGCTGCTGGGGACAACCGTCTTCACCCGGGTCACCGGTGCGGCCGCGGCCCGCGGACTGCTGGTGGGCGGCTGGTGGACGCTGATGGCCGCCACGGCGGCGCTGCTGCTGCTGCGCGGCCCCTACGAGAGGGGACGCGGCCCGGCGGCGGCCCTCGACCCCGTGGTGCTGCGCGACACCGTGACGAGCCGCCCCGGGCTCGCCCTGCTGGCACGGGTGGCCGTGCTGGCGGTGGCGGCGGTGGCCCTGAGCCGGACCGGAGGGGCGCGGCGGGGCAGCGCGTGGCACACGGCGGGCGTGGGGCTGTTGTCGCTCGCCCTGGCCGTCACCTGGGCGGTGTCCGAGCACGCCGCGGCCGGCATCCAGGTTCCCCTGGCCATGGCCTCGGCGGTGCTGCACCTGCTGGCGATGGCGGTGTGGCTGGGAGGTCTGGCGGCCCTGCTCACGGCGCTGCACCGGACGCCCGAGGACCTTCCGGTCTCCGCCGTCGCCCGCTTCTCGCGCCTGGCCTTCGGGGCGGTCGCCGTGCTGGCCGCCACCGGTGCGTACCAGTCCTGGCGGGGCCTCGGCTCCCTCGACGTGCTCACCTCCACGGCCTACGGCAGGCTGCTGACGGCCAAGTTGATCGCGGTGGTGGCGCTGCTGGCGGCGGCGTCGTCCTCGCGCCGCTGGACGGCACGGTGGGCCGTGGCGGGTGCGGGGTCGGCGGGGCCGGCGGGGGCCGTGCTGCCGGAGCGGGTGCGGCGACCGGTGGTGGCGGCGACGGGACCCGCGGGGGCCCTCCCGGGTGACGGCCACGCGGCGGCCGAGGCGGAAGCGGCCGGTGACGGCGGTCCGGGTGGTGACCGCCGCGCGGCCGGTGACGGCGGTCCCGGGGGTGACCGCGGCGCGGACGGTGCCCGCCCGGCGGGTGACGGCGGCCCGGGTGGTGACCGCGGCGCGGACGGGGACGTGCCGGCGGATGCGGAGCCGGTGCCCGCCCGGCGGGCGCTGCGCCGCTCGGTGCTGGCGGAGGCCGCGACCGGGGTCGTGGTGCTCGTGATCACGACGCTGCTGACGGGTGCGCAGCCGGGCCGGGCGGCCGCCGAGGAGGCGGCGTCGAGGGCCGCGGCCGAGCAGCCCGTCGGCCTGACCGTCATGGTTCCCTTCGACATGGGCGCGCGCGGCGGCCACGGCAGGGCGCAGATCGAACTGACCCCGGCGCGGGCGGGAGAGAACGCGGTCCAGGCGCTGGTCTACGGACCCGACGGCGGTATCGCGACCGTTCCCGAACTGCGGCTGACCTTCACGCTCAAGGAGCGGAACATCGGCCCCCTGGACGCGAAACTCACCGACCGGGGCGGCTACTGGGCCGCGGGCTCGGTGAACCTCCCGCTGCCGGGTACCTGGACGATGAGGGCGACGGTTCGCACGACGGACGTCGACCAGGTCACCGTCTCGCGGGAGGTGCGGATCGGCTAGGGGGTGTTTCGGAAGTGCTGTGCGGTGCCCGCGGTGTCCGGTGCGTGCTCTCGGCCTGCCGGACGAAGGCCCTCGTACTGGACGTACTTGGGGTTTCGGCCGGTGCGGCGAGTGGGGGTGCCCCCTGCTCGAAGAGCTTGGGGGAGCGTGCCGGGCGCCGGTGCTGTGCGGGACTTTCGAAACACCCCCTAGTGCCCCGGGGCGGTCGGCGGGGCGGTGGGATCCGTGCCCCAGGAGGTTGGGCCCCACTCGGGAGGGCCGTCCGTGCACTGTCCGATTGTGAGCGGAAGCGATCAAGCCTGTGTCGATTACGTTTCCACAAATCCGGCTCCAGCCCTTGACGAGATACCGAACGTGCGGCTCTTATTACGCCACGATGTTTGGTCCGGTTGGTTTCTGATCGATTCTGACTAACTCGATACGGCGCATCGCGACCGATCCTTGCCTCCAGGAGCCGTCATGCACCCCTCTCCGTCCGGTCTCTCCCTCCCAGGCCCGAGCCGACGCGCCCTGCTGCGCGGCATAGGCGGCGCCGCAGCGCTCGGCGCGGCCGTGCCCCTGCTGAGCGCCTGCGGCGGCAACACCGCAGCGGGCGACGCGAAGACCGTCACCCTCGGCTCCAACGCCTCGGACGCCGTGCCGAAGAAGGCGTTCGCCGACATCTACGCGGCCTACAAGACGAAGTCCGGGATCACGGTCGACGTGAACACCAAGGACCACAACACGTTCCAGGAGCAGATCAACTCCTACCTCCAGGGCACGCCTGACGACGTGTTCACCTGGTTCGCCGGCTACCGCATGCAGTTCTTCGCCGCGAAGAAGCTCGCCACCCCGATCGACGAGGTGTGGCAGACGATCGGGGGCAACTTCCCCGACGCGATGAAGGCCCTGAGCAAGGGTCAGGACGACAAGTACTACTTCGTGCCGCTGTACACGTACCCCTGGGCGCTCTTCTACCGGAAGAGCGTCTTCCGGCAGCACGGCTACCAGGTCCCCACCACCTGGGACCAACTCGTCGCCCTGTGCAAGCAGATGAAGAAGGACGGGCTGATCCCGATCGCCTTCGGCGACAAGGACGCCTGGCCCGCGATGGGTACCTTCGACCAGATCAACTTCCGCCTCAACGGCTATGACTTCCACGTCCAGCTGATGGCCGGCAAGGCATCCTGGACCGACGCCAAGGTGAAGGCCGCCTTCGACCACTGGGCCGAGCTGCTGCCGTACCACCAGGACGGTGCGGTCGGCCGCACCTGGCAGGACGCCGCCCAGACGCTCGTGTCCAAGAAGGCCGGCATGTATCTGCTGGGCAGCTTCGTGGCGCAGCAGTTCACCGACAAGGCGGACCTGGACGACCTCGACTTCTTCGCCTTCCCGGAGATCAACCCGGCGTACGGCCAGGACACCGTCGAGGCGCCGACCGACGGGTTCATGCTCAGCAAGGCCCCGAAGAACAAGGCGGGCGCCCTCAAACTGCTGGAGTACCTGGGCACTCCGGACGCCGAGCAGATCTACCTCAAGTCCGACTCCAGCGTGGTGGCCGCCTCCAGCAAGGCCGACACCTCCTCGTACACCGCCCTGCAGAAGAAGGCGTACGACATGATCAGCGGCGCCAAGAGCCTCACCCAGTTCATGGACCGCGACAGCCGCCCGGACTTCACCTCCACGGTGATGCAGCCCTCGCTGCAGAACTTCGTCCGCGACCCGAAGGGTGCCGACGGCCTGCTGTCGTCCATCGAGCGCCAGAAGAAGACGATCTTCACCTCGTCATGACCACCGACACCGGCACCCGGACCCCGGAGGCGGCCGCCGTGCCGCCTGCGGGCGCGCGCGAGAAGAAACGCGCCCCCCGAGGGCACCGCCGTCTGCTCACCCGCCGCGACCGGCTCACCCTGGGCCTGATGGCGGGCGTGCCGACGGTCCTGCACATCACACTCGTGTGGCTCACGGCCCTCGCCTCCGTCGCCCTGGCCTTCACCACCTGGGACGGCATCGGCTTCGACTCGATCACCTGGGTGGGGCTGCGGAACTTCAGGGAACTGTTCACCAGCAACCCGCAGTTCTGGCCCGCCGTCCAGCACAACGTCGTCTGGTTCGTCGTACTGATCCTGATCCCCACCCCGCTCGGCCTGTTCCTGGCCGTGCAGCTGGACAAGAGGATCCGGTTCAGCAGGGTCTACCAGACGGCGTTCTTCCTGCCGGTCGTGGTGTCCTTCGCGGTCATCGGATTCGTCTGGCAGCTCGTCTACAACCCCGACACGGGCCTGATCAACAGCCTGATCGGGGCGAACAAGCCGGGGCACTACATCGACTGGATCGGCGACCCGGACCTCAACCTCTGGGCGGTCCTCATCGCCGCCTCCTGGCGGCACACCGGCTACATGATGATCCTCTACCTGGCCGGCCTGAAGGGCGTCGACCCGTCCCTGCGCGAGGCATCGGCCCTGGACGGCGCCAACGAGTGGCAGACGTTCAGGAACGTCATCTTCCCCACGCTGCGGCCCACCAACACCATCGTCCTGGTGGTCACCATCATCGAGGCTCTGCGCGCCTTCGACCTCGTCTTCGTCTTCAACGGCGGGGCCCACGGCACCGAACTGCTGTCGATCCTGGTGACGAACAACATCATCGGTGAGTCCAGCCGCATCGGATACGGGTCCGCGATCGCGGTCGTCCTGCTGCTGATCTCGCTCGGCGTGATCATTCCGTACCTGGTCGGCACCTTCCGGAAGGAGCGCCGCTCGTGAGCACCTCCACCACCACGACGACGGCGGCTGCGGCGCCGAGGCGGTGTCCGCCCACCCGCCCCGCCCGGGTGCTGCTGCACGTCTTCCTCGCCGGGACGGCGCTGGCCTGGCTCGCGCCGCTGCTGTGGGCGGTGTACGCGGCGCTGCGGCCGTACTCGGAGACCAGCGCCAAGGGCTATGTGTCCTGGCCGGACAAGCTGAGCCTCGGGAACTTCACGAGCGCGTTCACCCAGTCCGACATGACGAACTACTTCGGCAACACGCTGCTGATCGCCGTCCCGGCCGTGCTGCTGACGCTGTTCCTGTCGTCGTGCGTCGCCTTCTACGTCAGCCGTTTCGACTTCCGCCTCAACCTGGCGCTGCTGCTGGTCTTCACGGCGGGCAACCTGCTGCCGCAGCAGGTCGTCATCACCCCGCTGTACCGCCTCTACCTGCTGGTCGACCTGCCGGGCATCACCGTCAGCGGCAAGCTGTACGACTCCGCGCTCGGCCTGGTCCTCATCCACGTGGCGTTCCAGTCCGGCTTCTGTGCCTTCGTGCTGAGCAACTACATGCGCATGCTGCCGCACGAGCTGACCGAGGCCGCGCTCGTGGACGGGGCGTCGGTGTGGCGGATGTACTGGCAGATCGTGCTGCCGCTGTGCCGCCCCGCCATGGCGGCCCTGGCCACGCTGCTGTCCATCTGGATCTACAACGACTTCTTCTGGGCGATCGTGCTGATCTCCACCGGCGAGAACATGCCGATCACCTCCGCCCTGAAGAACCTGTCCGGTCAGTACTTCACCGATCCCAACCTGGTCGCCGCCGGCGCCCTGCTCACCGCGATCCCGACGCTGATCGTGTACTTCGTGCTGCAGCGCCAGTTTGTCAGCGGTCTGACCCTGGGCGCCAGCAAGGGCTGACGCCCCGGCCCGGCCCAGGGCGGCCGCGGCCGGCCCCTCCCGTGCGAAAGAGAACCACCGTGCCCCACCCCGTCACCCCGCCCGCCCCCGTGCCCACGCTGTCCGTCCCCGGCATCGCCTACGGCGGCGACTACAACCCCGAACAGTGGCCCGAGGAGATCTGGGCCGAGGACATGCGCCTGATGCGCGAGGCCGGCGTGACCATGGTCAGCGTCGGCATCTTCTCCTGGGCGCTGCTGGAACCCACCGAGGGCGTGTACGACTTCTCGCGCCTGGACCGCGTCCTGGACCTGCTGCACGCGGGCGGCATCGCCGCCGACCTGGCCACGCCGACGGCCGCGCCGCCCGCCTGGTTCTTCCGGGCCCACCCCGAGGCGCTGCCGGCCGACCCCGGCGGCCGCACCCTCTCCTACGGCAGCCGGCAGACGTTCTGCCCCTCAAGCCCCGCCTACCGTGCCGCCGCCCTGCGCATCGCGGGCAGGCTGGCCGAGCGGTACGCCGACCACCCGGCCGTCGTGATGTGGCACGTGCACAACGAGTACGGCTGCCACAACGCGGCCTGCTACTGCGACACGAGCGCGGCCTCCTTCAGGCGCTGGCTGCGGACGAGGTACGCCGGCGACCTGGCCGCGCTCAACCACGCCTGGGGCACCGCCTTCTGGAGCCAGTGGTACCACGACTGGGACGAGATCCTGCCGCCGCGTGCCACCGGCGCCGTCCCCAACCCGTCCCACCGGCTGGACTGGCGCCGCTTCTGCTCCGACGAACTGCTCGCGCTGTACACGGCCGAGCGCGACGTCCTGCGCGCCGCGGCCCCGGGCATCCCCGCCACCACCAACTTCATGGTGATGCCGGACTTCGACGCGCTGGACTACTGGCGCTGGGCCCCGGAACCGGACGTGGTCTCCAACGACCACTACCTGATCTCCACCGACCCCGAGCCGGAGATCGACATCGCGCTCAGCGGCGACCTGACGCGCTCGCTGGCCGGCGGCCCCTGGCTGCTGATGGAACACTCCACCGGCGCGGTCAACTGGCAGCCGGTCAACCGCGCCAAGCGCCCGGGCGAACTGCGCCGCAACGCCCTGGCGCACGTGGCGCGCGGCGCGGACGGCATCGCCTTCTTCCAGTGGCGGGCCTCCAGGGCGGGCGCCGAGCAGTGGCACTCCGCGATGGTGCCGCACGCGGGAGAGGACAGCCGCATCTGGCGGGACGTGGTCCGCCTCGGTGCCGATCTCAAGGCGCTCGCGGAGGTGCGCGGCAGCACCGGCACGGCCGAGACGGCGATCGTCTGGGACTGGAACGCGCGCTGGGCCCTGGAACTCCCCTCCCAGCCGAGTGCCGGGCTCCGCTTCAAGGACCTGGTCCGGGCCTGGTACGAGCCGTTGTGGCGGGAGGGCGTCGCGGTGGACTTCGTCCGCCCGGACGCGGACCTCTCGCCCTTCCGCCTGGTGCTGGTGCCCAGCCTGTACCTGGTCGGCGACGAGGACGCGGCGAACCTCATCGGCTTCGCCGAGCGCGGCGGCACCCTGGCGGTCGGCTTCCACAGCGGGGCGGTGGACGGGAACTGCCATGTGCGGCTGGGCGGTTACCCCGGGGCGTTCCGGGAGGCCCTGGGAGTCAGGTCGGACGAGCTCTTCCCGCTGCTGCCGGACGAGACGCTCGCCCTGAGCGGGGGCGGCACTGCACGGCTGTGGTCGGAACGACTGCGCACGGAGGGGGCGGAGGCGGTGACCTCTTACGCGGAGGGGCCGCTGAAGGGCGTCCCCGCGGTGACGCGCCACACCCATGGCGACGGTACGACCTGGTACCTGGCCACACAGCCGGACCCGGCCACTCTCGGGTCCCTCCTGCGCCGCATCCGCACGGAGGCGGGCGTGGCCCCCGTCCGCACGGCTCCGGACGGCGTGGAGGTGGTGCGCCGCCGGGGCCCGTCCGCGGACTACCTGTTCGTGATCGACCACGCCGGGCGGGGCGCGGAGGTGCCGGTGTCCCAGGACGCGGTGGAGCTCCTCACCGGCAAGCCGGTGCCGGGGTCGGTGACGGTGGGGCCGGGGGAGGTCGCGGTGGTGCGGGAGCCGGGGGAGCGCTGACCACGGCCGGTCAGGGGGCGCCGCCGGGTTTCGGGCCCTAGCCATACCCCGTACGGCACTTGCGGCGTCCTTCCGGCTCTCCGCACCGCGCGTCCGCGGCCCCGCGGCCGACGGGAGCCGGTCGCTGCGCAGGGGTGACGCGCGGGTGCACCCGGCGGGGTCACGAGCAGCCGCGCGCGCGACGGGCCGGCCACGGCGGACTCGCCGGCCCCGCCAGCAGCCCGGCGCGGGTGGGGCCGAGCAGCCGGGCCCGTTCGGTGGACGGGGTCGCCGGCGCGGTGGCTGCGCCGCGTACCGGAAAGGCCACCATCGGCGGCTGCCGCCCGCCCCGCACCGGGTCCACGGCCATGCCCGGCCCGGCGGCCACCAGCGACGGCACCACGACCACCAGGGGCACGGCCAGCTCCACCGTGAACCGGCTGTCGACGCGCAGCGTGCCGTCGGCCCACCGGATGCCGGGGTGCAGCGAGTTGAACAGCTCCGCCGCACCGTGCCGGGCCAGCACCCCGGCGCACCGGTCGACCTCCGAGCCGAGGGTGGCCTTCGCGGCCGCCCAGTGCGGGGCGAAGGCCAGATCCCAGTAGCGCCGCAGTTCCTCCGCGGTCTGCCGGGCGACATGCCCGCCGCCCCGGGCCATGGCCCGCCGCACCTCCGGCGGCAGTTCCGCTCCGGCCAGGCCGTTGC
>NZ_JBHUDX010000019.1:0-39738 GCF_042678285.1 Streptomyces caeni | reverse complement strand
TTGCCCGGGCGGCCGTCGCGCGACGGCCGCCGACTCGCCCATGACACGCCCGGGCGGGGTGGAGCGGACCCGCTCCAGTTCCTCCTCGACGGTGGGCGAGGGCCCGGACGGGTGCGGGCTGAGGAAGTCGGGTACGTAGCCGCCGGTGTCCAGGGCCAGCCCCGACAGCAGCGGCAGCCGGGCCCGGCCCAGCACCCTCCGGGCACGCGCCACCCACGGATCGGCGGTCCGCTCCGGGCGCAGCCCCCACGGCAGCCGCGTCGCCACGGCGTCGTGCAACGGCGAGACCGCGAAACGGGATCCGGCCGGCCCGGTGGCGTCCACGGTGAGTTCGATCACGGCCCTCCCGGTGTCCGCGTCGGATCCCGCCCGTCCGGTGCCGCGTCCCGTGCCGCCTGTTTCGTGCTGCGCGTCCGTGCCGCGTCCCGTGCCGCGCGTCCCGTGCCGCCCGTCCGGTGCTGCGCGTCCGGTGCCGCGCGTCCCGTGCCGCGCGTCCTTTCGAACCTGCTCGAATCGTGGCACGGATGCTCGCAGTGGCAGGGCCGCTCGGCGCATCTTGGTGGTCGGCACGGAGGACGGGGCGTGGCGACGCGGGGGGCACGGGGGAGGCACGGGGATGCTGGGCACGCGCAGGACACACAGGACCCGCAGGGCGCGGACGGGCCGGGAGGTACGGAGGATGCGCAGACCGAGGGCGCTGGCGGCGGTCGCACTGGCCGCCGCGGGCGCGCTGGTGGTGTCGGGGGCGTGCACGTCGGCGGCGCAGGACCGGGCGGCCGTGGCGCCTGCCGGAGGGAACGGGGGACTCTCCGGCACGGCGCCCTGCCCCGGGGTGGAGGGCTTCAGCTGCGCCACCCTGACGGTTCCGCTCGACCACGGCGGCCGTGTGGCCGGCACGCTGGGCCTGAAGGTGGCGATGGCGGACAACGCGCGGGCCACGAAGGGCGTCCTGCTGTTCCTGACGGGTGGTCCGGGCCAGCCGGGTGTGCCGTTCGTGGACCGGCTGGCCAAGAGGCTGGCGCCGTTGCTGAAGGACTACCGCCTGGTGATGATCGACCAGCGCGGCACCGGCGCGGGCGCGCTGCAATGCCCGCAACTGCAGCAGGAGATGGGGTCGTCCGATCTCACACCGCCCACCGAGCGCGCGGTGGCGGACTGCGCCGCCGCCATCGGTCCGGACCGCCGCTTCTACGGCACCGGTGACACCGTCGCCGACCTGGAACTGCTGCGCCGGGCCCTGCACGTACGGAAGATGACGCTCGACGGGGTCTCGTACGGCACGTACACCGCCGAACGCTACGCCCTGGCGCACCCGCACCACGTGGCACGGCTGGTCCTGGACTCCGTGGTGCCGCAGACCGGTTACGACCCGATGGACCGCGCCGCCCTGCGCGCGGCGCCGCGCGTGCTGACGGAGGCCTGCGCGGCCATCGGCTGCCACACCGACCCGGCGGCGGACCTGGCCGAGGTGGTGGACACGTACCACAACGGCGTGGATGTGCTGGACGCGCTGACCACCTGGGAGTTCGTGGACCCCGACTACGCGGCGATGATCGATGCCCTGCACACGGCCGCGGGTGGGGACCCCGCACCGCTGCAGGCCCTCATCGCGGGCGTACGACAGGGGAGCGCGGCGACGGCGGAGGAACTGAGCCAGGGGCTGCATGCCTCGACCCTGTGCCTGGACGGCCGCTATCCGTGGGGCAGGGCGGACGCGCCGACCGCCGGGCGCCGGGAGGCCCTGGAGAAGGCGGGCGCGGAGCTGACACCGGCCGACTACGGCCCGTTCGACGCGGCCACGGCGACGGGCCTCGGCACGATGCTCAGCTGTCTGTACTGGCCCCGCACACCGGTGCCGCCGCTGCCTTTGGAGCATCGCCGGCTCCCGGGCGTACCGGTCCTGCTGCTCGGCGGGGACCGGGACCTGTCGACGCCGCTGGAGTGGCTGTACGACCAGAAGAAGCTGACGCCGCGGGCCCGGGTCGTGGTGGTGCCGGGCGCCGCGCACTCCGTGCAGAGCAGGGCGGTGAGCGACAAGGGCCGTCAGGCGGTGTTCGACTTCCTCCTGGGCCGCTGAGGCGGGGCGGATATCCCCCCCCATGCCCGAACTGCCCGATGTGGAAGGGTTCCGCGAGGTGCTCCGGTCCTGCGTGAAGGGCAGGACCGTCCACCGCGTCCATGTGCGCGACACAGGCGTACTGCGCGGGGTGAGTGCGCGGCGGCTGCGCCGCGCACTGGAGGGCCGGCGCTTCACGGAACCGGAGCGGCACGGGAAGTGGCTGCTCGCCCGCACCGGCGACGGCCCCACCCTCATGCTGCACTTCGGCATGACCGGCGGACTGGTCTGCTGCCGTCCCGGCGACGCGCCCGAGGCGCACGACCGCGTCCTGTTCACCGTGGACGGCGACCGCCAGCTCCGCTACCGCGATCAGCGCAAGCTCCAGGGCCTCTGGCTGGCCGACGACGACTCCGATGTCGCACGGCTGCTGGCGCGTCTGGGCCCCGACGCGTTGGCTGTGGACCGCGACGGGTTCGACGCCGTCCTGACCTCGCGCCGCGGCAGGGTCAAGGCCGTCCTCATCGACCAGTCCGCCCTGGCCGGACTCGGCAATCTGCTCGCCGACGAGATCCTGTGGCGCGCGCGGGTGTGGCCCGCGAGCCGTGCGGCCGATCTCACCGAGGCGGAACGCCACCGCCTGTACGCCCAGATGCGCCGCACCCTGCGCTCCGCGGTGAGCGCCGGCTGCGTCCCGCCGCGCGACTCCTGGCTCACCGGCCACCGCGACGACCCCCTCCCGGCCTGCCCCCGCTGCGGCGCCCCGCTGCGGCGGTCCCGTGTCGCGGGCCGCGGCACGGTGTGGTGCCCACGCTGCCAGCCGGACGGCGCCTGAACCCCGGCGCCCGCACCGTGGGGCTCTCGCCGCGGACCGCGGCACGCCGTGCGGGCGGGGCGGCGCGGGTCTCCGCTCGACGGCCGGGGCTCCTCCCACTGGCCGGAAGGCCGGCCGCGGGGCGGATACGGGGCCGCGTCGGGTCTCCGTAGCGTCCGCCGCATGAACAGCGGCACGGAGCCCCGGGTCCGTCGACTCCTCGATGTCGAGCCCGATCCGCCGGCCCTGCTCGATCACCGTGTGCAAGGCGGCGGGCAGCCCGTCCGGGGCCACGAGCGGAGCCGCGCCGTCGTTCTGGGACATCTGCTCCGGGTCGCGCAGCACGGTCACCAGGCGGCGCAGGTCCGTCAGGGCTGCGATGCCGGTGGCGTGCAGATCGTCGAGGACGTCGCTCACCCGCTTGTCCGCGTCCGGCATCACGTGCCGGGCCACCCCCACCCTCAGCACCATGGAGGAGACATGGTGAGCCACCAGGTCGTGCAGCTCCCGGGCGATCGCGGTGCGCTCGGCCGCCCGCGCCGTGCGGACCCGCAGCTCATGGCTGCGCCTCTCCTCTTCCGCGCGCCTGCGGGCGTGCCAGGCGGCCTGACGGGTGGCGCGTATGGAGCCACCCAGCAGCACCGGGCCGAGCACCGTCACGGCCACCCGGCACAGCAGGGAGGGCAGCTGCGCGGGCAGGTCGTCGCTCGTGTGGACGAGGTACACCGCGGTCAGAGCGGCAGCGCCGATCGACACCTGCCGCCACGGCCGACGGATCGCCAGCTCCAGCAGGGAGAGAACGGCGATGTACTTCACCAGGGCCGCCGGACCGTGCTCGTAGGTGCCGAACGCGTCCGCGGCGAGCAGCAGGGCCGCCTGGCACAGGGCGGTGGTCAGCGGCCGGACGGCGCCGAACAGACCGATCGCCACCGCCGCGAGCGCGAAGCCCCAGTCGGTCGCCGACGGCCGGTCGCCGGTCTGCAGCAGAGTGAGGTCCCCCACCGTGACCAGCAGCAGGACGGTGAGGCGGAGCATGACGTTCGACTCGTCGAGCACGCGTTCGGGCCATGGGGGTGACACAGTCCGATCGTCGCACAGGACACCGACGCCGATCCGGCGGCCGAGAGCGGCACGGCCCGGCTCCTGGGTGCCGTGCCGGCCGGGCCCATGGCAGTCGTCGCCCTTCGTCCGCCCCGGTGGGCGGCAGCGGACGGTACGAGATCCACACGCGTCGACCGTGCCGAGCGGCCCCTCGCGTCAGGAGAGACCGGAGAGATGGTGGTGGACGATCGCGAGGAGTGCGGCAGGATGACCGCGTGAGACCGAGATGGGGGTGGGGGCTCGGACGCCTCCGTGGGGTGGACCGGGGCCGACGTGCCGCTGAACTCGCCGAGATCGAAGCGGAGATCACGTCGTACGGAGAGAGTCTCGACCGGCACCCGTTCTCCCCCGGCCAGCCGGGTGCCACGGAGGAGATGCGTTCGGACCTGGCCCGCGCCCTGGACGCCTACGAGGAGGCCAAACGGGCCATCGTCGGAGACCGGGACCGCGCGGAGACGCTCGACGTGCTGCGCGCGCTGGACGAGGGGCGCCACGCGTTGGCCTGTCTGGACGCGCGGCTCGCGGGCACTTTCCTGCCCGAGCGGTTGCCGCTCTGCTTCTTCGGCCCCCGGCACGGGCCGTCGACCGCCCAGGTCCGCTGGGCGCCGGAAGGCGGGGCCGCACGCGATGTCGCGGTGTGCCGCCGCCGACGCCGTCCGCATCGCCGAGAGCCGAGAGCCGAGAGCCGGGAGCCGGGAGCCGAGAGCCGGGAGCCGGGAGCCGGGAGCCGATCGTGCCGCGGAGCCGGGTCCGTGCGCAGCCGCGGTCCCGGACGCCGGGGGCAGACGCGACGAGCGGGATGCGCGTCCGCGCCCAGGAGCCGCGGCGAGGCCCGGAGCGGTTGGGCGGACGGGCGGACGGGCGGGTGTCAGGAAAGGGCGACGGCAGGTACCGGTCGGTGTTGCCCACGCCACGGCAGCCGGCGGTCCTGGTGCTCCGCACCGAACGCCCCGCCGACGTCACGGTACTGGTGGAGCGGCGGCAAGGAGGCCGGCCGCGCGGCTACCGGCTGCACAACGCCGACGGCCCTGTGGTCGCCCGGATCCCGCTGAGCGGCAGCGGCAGCGGCTCGATGTCACCGTCGTCAAGGCCGCCGACCCGGCCAAGTCCAGCGACGAGTTCACCGCCCCCGAGTCCGGCAAGCGGTTCGTCGGCGTCCAGTTCAAGCTGGTCAACACGGGCACCGCGGCCTACGGCGACAGCCCCGGCAACGGCGCACAGATCATCGATGCCGAAGGCCAGCAGTTCGAGTCCACCTTCGCCGACATCACCGCGGACCCTTCCATGTCCAGCGACGTGAAGCTGAAGCCCGGCACCAAGGCGCTGGGGTGGATCGTGTTCGAAGTCCCCAAGGGCTCCAAGGCGGCCACCGTGCAGTTCACCATGGATTCCGGGATGACCGACCAGACCGGTGAATGGAAGCTTTTCTGAGCCTCCCGTGCATCGAGGCGCCGGGCTTTCGTCACTCGCCGTGACCGTCGTCCGGGCCCGGCCCGACCGAGACGGAAGGTGAGACGGAGCACGACGAAGGCCCCGGCCGGCGAGCGGTCGGGGTCCTTCGTCTGCCCTGGTGGGCGGCTGGGGAGGACACGAGATTCGAACTCGTGAGGGGTTGCCCCCAACGCGCTTTCCTGATGTTCGTCTGTGGGCGGGGGCGGGGGCGGGGGCGGGGGCGGGGGTGATCAGGGGCGTCCTGACCTGCGGCGGAGTGGAGCTGAGGGCGGGTGGCGACGGTGCCGAACAGCGGTGAACGCAACCAGAACGCAACCAGGGACTCGGTTCCTGCTCACGCCCCTGCGCCAAGCGCTGAGCGGTTCCTCGGGGCCGTACACCGCCTGGAGGCCGGAACACCGACACCCGCTGCGGGAGACCGCCACGAGCGGTACCGGCTCGTCGGTGATCGGTCACCGGTGATCAGTCACCGGTCACCGGTCACCGACGAGCCGCGCCGGCGGTCAGGACGAAAGGCCCAGCCTGCCTCGTACCCTGTCCCCGTGCCATCCTCCCGCCTGCATCGCGTCGCCGTCCTTGTGCTCGTGGGCGCGAAGCCGCTCGATGTCGGCATTCCCGCGCAGGTGTTCACGACCCGCGCGAGCATGCCGTATGAGGTGCGCGTGTGCGGGGCGGCACCTGGTCTCGTGACCGGCGGTGACGGCATGTCGTACTACGTCGCCCACGGTCTTGACGCGCTTGCGTGGGCCGACATCGCCTTCATTCCCGGCTACCGGTTCCCGGACCGCGACGACCCGCCGCAGGCCGTCGTCGACGCGCTGATCGCAGCCCACGCTCGGGGCACGCGGCTCGCCGCCATCTCGACGGGCGCCTTCGCGCTCGCCGCCACGGGCCTGCTCGACGGCAGACGCGCCACGACGCACTGGCATTACTCACGGGCGCTTGCGGCGAAGCATCCGCTCGTCCAGATCGACGAGAACGTTCTGTTCGTCGACGAGGGCAGCGTGCTGACGTCGGCAGGCGCCGCCTCGGGCATCGACCTGTGCCTGCACATTCTGCGCGGCGACCTCGGAGTGGCCGCGTCGAACCACGCGGCCCGGCGCCTGGTCGCGGCCCCCTATCGCAGCGGCGGCCAAGCGCAGTATGTGCCGCGCAGCGTGCCCGAGCCGCTCGGAGAGCGGTTCGCCGCCACCCGCGAGTGGGCGCTGCACCGGCTCGGCGAGCCCCTCACCCTTGAGGCGCTCGCGCGGCATGCGGCGGTCTCGCCGCGTACGTTGTCGCGGCGCTTCGTCGAAGACACGGGGTACACACCGATGCAGTGGGTCATGCGCGCCCGCATCGACGTGGCCCGTGAGCTGCTCGAGTGTTCGGAACGGAGCGTGGAACAGATCGCTGCCGATGTCGGTCTGGGCACCGGTGCGAATCTGCGGCTGCACTTCCAGCGCATCCTCGGCACCACGCCGAGCGAGTACCGGCGCACTTTCGCCCAGGGCGAGTAGCCCGCCGCCACGTGGCGCGATCCTTTTGAACCGTGGCGATCACGCCGCTGTCACGGGTGGATGCTGCACGCGAGGCTGGTGGCGAACCGAAGGGACACCACTCATGCCTCGCATCGCGATCAACGGATTCGGCCGCATCGGACGCAATGTGCTGCGCGCACTGCTCGAACGCGACAGCGACCTCGACATCGTCGCCGTCAACGACCTCACGGAGCCCGCCACCCTCGCCCGGCTGCTCGCCTATGACACGACGGCCGGCCGGCTCGGTCGGCCGGTGACCGTCGACGGGGACGCCCTCGTCGTCGACGGCCGTCGCATCATGGTGCTCGCCGAGCGCGAACCGGCGAAGCTGCCCTGGGCCGAACTCGGCGTGGACATCGTGCTCGAGGCGACCGGCCGCTTCACGTCGGCCGGTGCCGCCCGTGCCCACCTCGACGCCGGCGCGAAGAAGGTACTCGTCAGTGCGCCGTCGGACGGCGCCGATGTCACGCTCGCCTTCGGGGTCAACACCGACGCGTACGACCCGGACGTGCACACGATCGTCTCGAACGCCTCGTGCACGACCAACGCGCTTGCGCCGCTGGCCGCCGTGCTCGACGAGTTCGCGGGCATCGAGCACGGCTTCATGACGACGGTGCACGCCTACACGCAGGAGCAGAACCTGCAGGACGGTCCGCACCGCGACGCCCGCCGCGCCCGCGCCGCCGCCGTCAACATCGTGCCGACCACGACGGGCGCCGCCAAGGCGATCGGTCTCGTGCTGCCGAACCTCGACGGCAAGCTGTCGGGCGACTCGATCCGCGTACCGGTTCCGGTGGGCTCGATCGTCGAACTCAACACGACCGTCGCCCGCGACGTGACGCGCGACGACGTGCTGGCGGCGTACCGCGCCGCGGCGGAGGGCCCGCTCGCCGGCATCCTCGAGTACTCGGATGACCCGCTCGTGTCGTCCGACATCGCGGGCAATCCGGCCTCGTCGATCTTCGACTCGGCCCTCACCCGCGTTGACGGCCGCCATGTCAAGGTGGTCGCCTGGTACGACAACGAGTGGGGCTTCTCGAACCGCGTGATCGACACTCTCGAACTCCTCGCCACCCGCTGACGGGGGGCGAGGGCGGCCCTGGCCCCGCCATCTGCTTCCCGGGCTGACGCAGCTTCTTGACCGGCCTCACACTTTCACCAGCCGGGGCGGGAGGTCGCCGCTGGGCTGGACGATCTCGTACGCGCCGAACGTGCGAAGCAGCACAACGGCGACCGTGCGCACCACAAGGAGGAGCCACCGAAGAGCTGATGGTGCGGTTGTGGTGCGCGCACCGACGGCCGGTTCAGACAGCGAGGAACCCCCGGGCCTCTGGCCTGGGGGTTTCACATGGAGCGGGTGACGAGAATCGAACTCGCGCTCTCAGCTTGGGAAGCGACGGCGCTTGTGCGGGCCGAGGCCGGTGTCCCGCGCTCCCGGCCCACTTCGCGAACACCCACACGTCGCGGCTGGCCATGGCCGGTCCCACAGGACGGGGATCCGGGGGCGATCGGTTCGGGTTGCCGGCTCTCCTCGGCCGTTTCCGCCGGGCCTTCGACGGACAGATGCGGAAGGCGCTTGTCGAGCCAGCGCGGAAGCCACCAGTTGGCGTTGCCGAACAGGGGCATCACGGCCGGGACCAGGATTTGCCCCTGCTCGACATGTACCTCACCGGCGTCACGTTGCGCATCGCCCGCGACAACGTCCGGAACCACATCCCCGACGCCCTGGAACTCGCCTCCTCGGGAAAGGTCGCACCGGAGCGGGTGGTCTCCCACGTCCTCGACTGGGCGCAACTCCCCGACGCCCTGCCCGAGAAGCACCTCAAGCCCGTCTTCGTCCGCGCCGGCGGCTGAACACGCCTCGACCGAGCGACTCGATGAACGCAGCACCGCCCGGGTTACCGACAACGAACCCCGGCCCCGTACGTCCGGCAGGAGCGGAGCGGACCACCAGCGGGCGGCGATGGCCACGCTCGGTCACGAGCTGTGGGCCATGGTGGACGCCACCCTACGCACCACGGCCCCAGCGGATGCGCCGGCTGATGGAGCTGGACGGCCACCCGTCGCTGCGGTGAGCGGGCGAGGGCATCTCTACCCGGCTGACCTCGGTAGGCACCCGCTCTATGAGGGCAGCCTCGGAACCGGCGCTGGCATCGAGGGGGCGCGGCCGGGGAGGCGGAAAGTTTCCCAAGGGGGCGACTGCGCAGAGGGATATGGGTGTCATCATGGAACTGTGCACGGAGCCGCAGGCCGACTTGTCACGGGGGTCTCCTGATGGGCAGTGAGAACGTCGCTGTTGCCGGAGGGCTGGCCGAGACGATCGAGGCGTTGCGGGCTGAGCTGACAGCGGCGATGGCACAGGGCGACGGGCAGCCGTTGCGATTCGAACTGGGACCGGTGGACATTGAGCTGGCGCTCGCCATCACCCGTGAGGGATCGGGTAACGGCGGGCTGCGGTTCGGGGTGGTGTCGTTCGGAGCGACCGGGAAGGCGGCGGCGGAGACGACGCATCGGCTGTCGCTCACACTCAACCCGGTGGCGGCGCGCGGCGACGGGCCTGTGCGTGTGACCGCGGACGTCGACGGCGAGCCGCGTTGAGAGGGAACTGGCAGTGCCGTTGAATGCCGAGCGCATTGCCGAGGTGTACAACCCCGCGATTCGCAAGGTGGGTTCGGGATGGTTCGTCACGCCGCAGCTCGTGCTCACGGTATGGCACGCGGTCGAGGGCACCACACGCGACGGCGAGCCCCCGCCCGGCGAACCGCCGCCCCGCCGCCCCTTGTCGCCCACGGCTCTGGAGGAGCTGACCCGTGACCGCGCGAGATGCCGGGTCCGGGCGTTGGCGGACGCCCGCAAGGGGCATCGCTTCCGGGACACGGTGACCGTCTGGTGGCGGCCGGAGCGCGACGTGGCGCTGCTGCTGGTCACCGACGTCCACCAGCCCGCGTCCCCGGCCGGGTGGGCGCCGACGTACTGGGCCGATCTCACCTCCGCCGACCCGGTCGACGTCACCGCCGTCGGCTTTCCCGACCACGACGTGGTGAGCGGGATGCGCGAGTCACGGCAGTTCAGCGGGATCCTGCATCCGCTGTCCGGCGTACGGTCCGGGCACTGGGTCATCACGACCAGCGCGCTGGCCCGGCCCACCCCGGGCAGTGGCTGGGCGGGGATGTCCGGCGCGGCGCTGTTCGCCGGGGACCGGCTCGTGGGGGTCGTCACCGCCGACGCCGGCGGGCGGTCGGGACCGGTCGCCGAACTGCGGGCCGTACCCGCCGCGGCGTTCGCGGACGATCCGGGCCTGACGGCCTGGATCCGGTGGGCCGGCGGAGCGGGCGTATGGACACACGGCCGGGTCGAACGGCCGGAGCCGAGCCGCTCCGCACCCGCGGCCACCCCGCTGCCCCGCCCTGCGGCCGCCTCCTGGACCTCCCCGGTACGCGCCTGGCGGCTGCGGCGCCGTCGCCCGCTGCTCCCGCCCGAGCTGCTCGACGCCGCGCCCGCGGCCGACGCCGTACGCGCCCGCGGCGGCCTCTCCTACCAGGCCACCGAGCCCGGGGAGCTCGCCCGTGTCTACACCCAGCAGTACCTCGACACGACCACGGACCGGGACGCCGAGGGCCCGGCCGGGCCTCCCTCCTCGGGGGGCGAGGGCCGCCATCCCCTCCGGGTCACCGGGCAGCCGGTGTCCGTCGGTCGTCTCCTCACCGACCCCACGGTCCGGCACATCGTCGTCACCGGCCAGCCGGGCGTGGGCAAGTCCAGCCTGCTGGAGTACGTGGAGGCCACCGCCTGGCGGTGGTGGCGCACCGCGACCCGGGGCCAGGCGCCCGGCGCGGCCCCCTTCGGGCCGCTGCTGCCGCTGCGGATCGCCGCGCGCGAACTGGTGGGCAGGGACTCCGTCGCTGCGGCCGTCCGGCCCCGGGCGCGGGCCCTGCTGGAGGCCGACCCGCCCGTGCCGGGCGCCCAGGTCCTGGTGCTGGTCGACGCGCTGGACGAGGTGACCCGGCCCGAGGACTGGCGGCAGGTGATGGAGCTCCTGCTCACCACGGCCCGGGAGAGCACCGGCGGGCCCGGCATGGAGCGGCGCCTGATGCTGTCCACCCGCAGTCTGCACGACAGCACCTGGCGCAGCCTCACCAGCGTCGGCGTCACGGAGTTCCGACTCCAGCCGTTCTCCGACGAGCAGTTGCACCGGTTCGTCATGGCCCACCAGACGGGCGGTGCCGACCGGCTCGCCGACCCCGTGATCCACGAGCGGGCCGCGGTCCGTGCCGCGGAGTTCCTGGCGTACGTGCGCACGAGCAACGTACTCGACCTGGTCCGGCTGCCGCTGCTCGCGCAGCTGGCGGTCGACCAGTACTTCGACCCGGGCGGGGAGCCGCATCTGCGGGGCCGCCGCGTCGACCTGTACGCGCGCGCAGTGGCGGAGTTCCTCGGCCGTTTCCCGCAGCGGCAGGACCCGTACGAGCCCTGGCTGCGGGACCGTGTCGAGGAACTACTCGGCCGGCTGCGCGAGCGCTACGCCCGGGACGCGCCGGGCCACGCCTCCGTCACCACCGCCCTGCGCGGCTTCCTCGGGGACCTGGCCGACGCCTACCTGCGGGACGGCACGCAGTTACCGTACGCCACCGCCCGGCTGCTGACCGACGGGCAGGACGACGACCCGTCCAAGCACCGCACGGCCGCGGCGCTCCTCGACGCCACCGGACTCGTGGTCGACGTCCACGGGCCGGATCCCCGGTTCTTGCACCGCACGTTCGCCGAGTACCTGGCCGCGGAGCACTTCCGGGGCCGCCTCGGCACCGACCCGGACGCCTGGGGTGACGCCCTGGCCGATGCCGATACCCGTGTCGCCGCGCTGTTCGCCTTCGATCGTCATCCGCCCGAGCTGCAGCGCGAGCTTGCCCGCCGGCTGGCCACCGATCCCCGGCGGGTCGAGCAGGCCGCGTGGCTGCTCGCGGAGGGCATGTGCGACAGGGAGACCCGCGACCGGATTCTCGAGAAGCTGTGGCAGCACCCCGACGAGCGGGAGCCGGGCGCGGCCCCGGTCGTCCAGGACTGGCAGCAGACCCATACGGCACTCGCCCACCTGCCCGCGCAGCAGCGCCGCCTGCACGACATGGCGACCGACCCGGACTCCGTGCCGATCGACCGGGTCAACGCCGCGGCGGCGCTGGTCGGCCACGATCCCCGCGGCACCGGGCTGCTGCGCGGTTTCGCCCGGGACCCGTCGTTCGCCCTGCAGCTGCGGATCGCCGCGGCGGCCTGCCTCGCGCACGCCGACCGGGAGACGGGCACCGAACTGCTCACCCGGTTCGCGGACGACACCGCGTCCCGCTACTGCGCCCAGGCCGCCGCGCGGCTCGCGGAGCACGACACGCCTGCGGGCACCGCCCGGCTGCGCGCCCTGGTCGCCAATCCCCACTGCCCCCATCTGGCTCGCGTCGAGGCTGCCGTCGGGCTGCGCGCCCACGACCGGGCCGCCGGAACCGACTGGCTGCGCCGGTTCGCCGCCGACGGACGCTTCTTCGCGGACTGCCGGGTGTTCGCGGCCGACGCGCTGGCCGCGTTCGCCGACCCGGGCGACCAGGAACGCACCGAGGCGACGCTGCTCCTCGAACGCATCGCCCGCGACGAGCGCGTTGACGCCGGCTACCGTGTCGAGGCCGCACACAGGCTTGCCCGCTACGACGCCGCCGGTGTTCCCCTGCTGCGCGACTTCGCAGACGGTGCCCTGCCCGGCCGTTACGGCTGCGACGCCGCGGTGCTGCTCGCGCAGCACGACCAGGATGAGGGGGTGCGGGTCCTGGGCGTCATCGCCCGCGGCACCGGCCAGGAACCCCAGCACCGGTTGCGGGCGGCGGCCGAACTCGCCCACTACCAACCGGCCCAGGGCGAACCCCTGCTGTCCGGGCTGGCCCGGGAACCCGGCTGGGACGCCGGGCCGCGCATCCAGGCCGCCGTACTGCTGGCCCGCCGCGACCGGGAGGCAGGGCTGCTCCTGCTGCGTGAGCACTTCGCCGGGGCGAGCGGCGAGACCCGGGTGAGCGCCGCGCGCGCACTGGCGGGCGTGGACCAGGAGGAGGGGCTGCGCCTGCTGCAGGAACTGGCGGACTCGCCGGACGCCGGACGCTCCGTACGGGTCCGCGCGGCCAGCGCCATCGGCGACTTCGACCCGAGGCTGAAGGAGGCCACGCTGCGGAGACTCGGCGTGGACATCAGGCCGGGCGGATGGTTCTCGGTGTGACGCAGCGGGAAAGCGCGTCCGTACGACGTCCGCTCGCGGATGCGCACCGACGGGGAGGCGACGCAGGGTGATCCCACGTATCGGCGGTGGCTCGGATCCGGCCGGTCAGGCACGCAAGCTGGCACGCAAGGGCGACTGGCGCACCCTGTGGTGGCAGATCCTGTCCTCGCCGCTGCCGCAGGCGGTGGTCGCGGCGGCACATCTCAAGCTCCGCAAGTGGAGCCCGCCGTCGGACGCGGACGCCCGGCTCGCCGCCGTGCTCACCGCCATTGACACCAAGGAGGCGGCCCGGCTCGGCACGGACCTGTTCCGCCGTACGACCGTGAAACTGCCCACCACGATGGGCTTCGCGAGCCCGGCCGGCTTCTGCGTCCGCCATCCGGTGCTGGCGCTCGATACCAGGGGCCGGGACCTGCACACCTCCCGCGTCGTCACGGTCGACCGCACGGGCGTACGGAACACGCTGTACGAAGGACCCGCCCAGCACTGGTCGTTGTGCGCGCTCGACAGCGAGACCGTCATCGCCCGACGGGAGTTCGACAGCGGAGGCTACCGCGGCGACACGGAGATCGTGGAGTACACCCCCGGCCGGGAAGCCGTCCTCGCCTCGGGAGGCGGGCTGCTGGACGCGGTCGTCGAGCCGACCGCCACGGGGTGGGTGGTAGGCACCAAGCTGCTCGGCGTCGCCTTCGCCGTCGCCGACGGTGAGCAGGAGCAACTCGATCTGCGGGACTACGGCCTGCGCCGCGCCGACCTCTTCGCCGTTGACGCCACCGGCACCCGGATCGCCTTCGCGGAGGGCTCCCGGCTGCTGGTCACCGACAGCAGACTGCAGCCGCTGTACGACCTCGTGATGGAGTCCGTGCGGCACGGCGAGTTCAACGCGATCACCTTCACCGGGGACTCCATCGTCACCGCCGGCTGGGAGAAGGGCCTGTACCGCTGGCAGATCATCGGCGGCCGCATCCGGGGCCTGTACTCGGGCTGGGACTCCACACCGCGCACGATCTTCCGGCTCAACCCGGTGGCTGCCTGGGACCTGCTCGTGGCGGAGGGCGGCAACGTCAACTACCACTACGACATGTCCACCCTCGAGCGCACCGGCTCTCCGGAGTTCCTGGTGCCGACGGGCCCCGACAACAAGGAGGACGAATTGCGCGGCTCGCACGCCATCGGCAAGTTCGTCTCGGCGCCCTATGGACGGCTGGCGGTCTACGAGGGCGGGCTGGCGATCCCCACCCGGGGCTCGGACGCCTTCTACTCCACCGTCGTCCAGGACCTGGAGCATCCCCTCAACATCCTGGTGAAGCCGGTGCTCAGCCTGAACCCCGCCGACGCGGACCGGGTCCGCCCGCACCTCGACCCCGCCCTCGGCACGGCAGCCTCCTACCCCCTCACGGCGACCGAACGCGCGGTACTGGAGGGGGCGATGGAGGCCTGCGAGTGGGCCCCCCGGGTAACCGGCCGTTGACTGGCCGGCAGCCCCGGCGAGGGAGGTGGCTCGCGCAAGGAGAGGTCGGGAGCGATGTGGATCCGGACGGCGGTGTCGAGGCAGATGCCGGAGTCGCAGCGGCCGGGCGCGGTGGCGCCTGTCGTTCGGTGGTGGCCTCACGCTCCTGGAGAGTGGCGTCGGGTGCAGGTTCGTCGACGTCCGCGCGGACGACGTCGAGTGTGCGACCCGTTGGAACCGGAAGATCCGTGCTTCCGGGAAGGCGTCCGGACGGACGCCTTCCCGTCCCGGGGCGCCGGGCGTCGGCGGGGAAGGACCACCGTCGGAGCCGCAGGCGCAGCGCGCGTGTGCAGGGAGTGAGGGCGGCGGTGACCTGCTGGGGCTCCACAGCGGGAGTCGGGGCTCAACGACTCGGTCTCGGGCCTGCAACTCACCGATCGGCGTTTGAGGCTCCGTAAGGGGCCGGTCGGCTCCCGATGGACCAGGAATGAGGCACAGGAATCTCACTCCCCCTGACCGGGTGCATCCGATCCTTCCTCTTCCCCCTCCATGAACCGGATGCCCTCGTGTGTCAGCGAGACGGTGGCGGGGGTCCCGTGCGATGTCCAGTCGACGGTGATCAGACCCTCGCCGGCCAGGTACGCGCAGGCCGCGGAGAGGTCCTCGTCGGGCAGACCCAGCTTGTCGCGGAGTGTCGCTCCGCTGACCTCGGGGCGATTGAGTTCGACGGCCCGGTACAGAGATTTCAGGACCGCTTTCCGGTAGGTCTTGCGTTCACGGAGTGTCGTCATGGCTGTCGCTCTCCGGGGCGTGCCCGGCGGTGCAGGCGCGGACGTGGGGGAGGGGCTTCGCGGTTCTCACTGCCTTGTCACACCTCGTCCGTGTGTGCGTGGTCCTCGAGGGACGGCTCGCTGGTTGCCAGCCAGGACCGTGCGGGCTCGGCGGCGTGCGTGGTGTCGATGGTCAGGTGGAGCCGGGTCGCCCCTTCGCTGCCGGCGGGGTAGCTGCGCTGTTCGTCGGAGGCGAAGGCGCGGCGGAGCACTTCGGCGACGCGACGGGCGGCCTCCGGCGTTGCCGCGATGATGCGGACCTCGGCGTGGCCCTCGGAGGGCAATGGCTCATGATCCATGGCATACCTCCTGCGGGCGGCGGCGCTGGGGCGAACGCGGCCGTCGCTTCACACACGCGGGTACGGCTCAGCGGCGTGCTTCTGCGTACGTCCCTTTCCTGCAGCGTATGCCCGCTCCTGTGGTCCCGCCCCCCGGACCGGGCAGGCCGTCAGGATGATGTGGGCCCTCCCTCCGACTCCCACACCGATTCCCCGGCGAGGTCGGTTTCGGCGCGCGCCAGCAGCTGCGCGGCCGTCAGCGGGTTCCAGGGATCGGCGGCAGTGGCCAGCAGCCGGGCGGCCGCTGCGTCGGGTTCGTCGGGCGGGACAACCAGTAGCTCCCAACGCCCGGCGGTGCCGCAGTCCAGGGTGATGACATGCGTGGCGGTGTCGGCGTCCGCCTGGGCCACCTCGATGACGTGGTCGGGCGCCGTGACCGTGTGCGGGGCGTCGGGCCAGGCGGCGGGGTCCACGGTGACACGGGTTACGGTGCCGTAGCCCGGGTCCAGCGAGCCCACGAGCGCGGGCAGTTCCAGTTCCAGCGCGTGGCAGCGCGGCCACCAGGCGCCGTCCAGCGGGCCATGACTGCCGTCCGGTGTGAGGGACAGCCGGGGCAAGGGCATCCGGTAGGTGTGTGCTTCGTCCGTTGACGTGCCCTCGGCTCGGCTTTTCCTGACGTCCATCGTGCGATCCCGTCCCGGGCGGCCTTCCGGCTGCCCGTTTCGTCATTCGCCGGGAACGGCACCGCCGTGGTCGCGTTGCGCGAAATGCTCTCGGTACGTTCAGGGTACTCCCGGCAGCGGCGAAGGGTGACGGGTGGCATTTCCGCCGCGGAGGCGTGCCGACGGGGGAGTGCGCCGGCGGGGGAATCGAACCGAAAAGCCCGGCCGGCGCCTCGTCGAGACGTCGGCCGGGCCGGATGTACGTCGCCGTCGCGGCGCCCCGGGACGACGTCAGGCGGGTCGGATGTTCTCCGCCTGGGGGCCCTTCTGGCCCTGCGTGACATCGAAGTTCACCCGCTGGCCTTCCTGCAGCTCGCGGAAGCCCTGGGCGGCGATGTTCGAGTAGTGGGCGAAGACGTCGGGGCCGCCGCCGTCCTGCTGAATGAATCCGTAGCCCTTTTCCGCGTTGAACCACTTGACGGTACCGGTGGCCATGTTCCTTCTCCTTGCACGGAGTCTTGAGGAATTCCGCCGCTCTGTGGAATCCCAGGTTGCTGAAATGACCCCATCCGGAGTGGACCGGAAAACAAAAAGCGCCTGAAGGTCACATCAGGCGCGCACTGAATTTCATGGGTACCAAAACTGCAACTAAAACCAAGTTAGCACGGATGCGGGCGTCGTGCGGGCTCGTAAAGAACATGTCTGCCGTCATGGTGGCGGGCGCAAGCAGTGGCATGACACCCGGCCCGGGGGCCCGGCCTCTCCGGGTGCGTTGCCGCGTGGCCGATCGCGGTGGTGGCGTTCTCTCTCTCTCCCCCCCGCGCACCGGACGAGTCGGGCCGCATCCCGTACCGGTGGTCGAGAACACCCCTAGGCGAGGCCCGGTCCGCCCGCGCCTGCCGCCGTGCGACTTCGGCCGCTCACCAGTAGTGGCGTCGTCCTGCGACGGCGTGTCCCATCGAGCCGAGGATCCACAGGACCGCTCCGATGACTGCCAGGATGAGCCCGATGGTCCACAGGATGGATATGCCGGTGACGAGGCCGATGACGAGCAGGATGACACCCAGGACGATCATGACGCCTCCCTTGGGGAGTAGTGCCTGATTCCACTGTGAACTGCGGAAGCTCCGGAGGGAAGGGGGAACGGCGACGGTCGGCCTCCTGCTTCTGTGCCCGTGGCTCGTGGGCATGTCCGGCCGTTGAGCGGTTACCTCGGGCCCGTAGCGCGCGGTGGGGTTTGTGATGAGCGACGCGCAAGCGGGCCTCGGCGGGTATGCCAGGGGGCCGGTGGACTGGCGGGCGGTGCGCAGCGGGCCTCGGCAGAGGGCGTTGAGGGCAGGCCGGGTGTTCCCCGACGGGCCAGGGTCGGGGTGATGCGGGTGTGAGGGGCGACAGGTCGGCCTGCGGTACGGACACTCGCCTGCTGGACGCCGGGCGGGGCGCCGGCTTCGGTGAGGGGCGCGTCGCTGAGCGCGGGGTCTCGCAGCGCGGTCCTTCCAAGCGGCTCGAACTCCCGCCGGCCGCAACCGTGCCCGGCCCCCGCCGTGCGGAGGCCGACGCGGCCCGGACGGCGGGCCGGGGCATCCCGGCGGTCGAGAGCTCCTCACCGGCGCCTGACACCTTCCAGGAGAGTTCCTTGGTCACGGTTGCGCCTTCGCGCGGGCGGCTGAGGCTTGCCCGGTGTCCGCGCCGTAGCTGGCGTGTCGCCGAGTCTCCTGGGGGCCATGCCAGTCCAGGCATATCACGGTGGCATCGTCCTTCAGCCGGCCGCCGACGGCGTCCAGGACCGCGGACGTCAGCGTCAGCGCGGTCTCCCGCGGGTGCAGGTGCCGGGTGCGCTCCAGCAGAGCGGGCAGGTCGATCTTCTCCGCACGACGTTCGAGCATGCCGTCGGTGAGCATGAGCAGACGGTCACCGGGGCGCATCTCGATGTCCTGAACGCGGTAGGGGTGGGGCGCGGGCACCGGCAGCCCGAAGGGATGGTCCACCTCGCACACGATCTCCTCCACGGCCCCCTCACGCATCCGCAGCGGCCAGGGGTGGCCTGCGTTGATGAGCTGGGCCCGCCCGGTGTGGAGGTTGATGCGCAGCAGTTGCCCGGTGGCGTGGCCGCGGCCGTGGTCGGCCAGGGCCTGATCGGCCCGGTGGGCCTGCTCGGCCAGGCCGGCTCCCGCACGGCGGGCCCCGCGTAGAGCGCCGACCAGGACCGTGGCGGCCAGGGCGGCATCGATGTGGTGGCCCATGGTGTCGGTCACCGACAGATGCAGGGTGTCGCGGTCCAGGGCGAAGTCGAAGGTGTCGCCGCTGAGGTCTTCGGAGGGCTCCAGGTTCCCGGACAGTGCGAACTGTGCGGCCTCGCACGACAGCGACTGGGGCAGTAGCTGGTACTGGATCTCTGCTGCCAGGCTGGGGGGCCTGGAGCGTTTGCCCCAGGTGTAGAGATCGGTGAACCGCCCGTTGGCGATCACGATGTAGGCCAGGGCGTGGGCGGCTTCCCCGACCGCGTCGAGGACATCTTCGCCGGGGGCGACCGGCAGGAGCAGTTCCAGCAGCCCGATGGCGTCACCCCGGTTGGTGACCGGGAGGATCAGCCGCTGTCCCTGACCGGTGGCCTCCTGATACGGCCGCTGGGTACGGATCACCTGCTCGTAGACGCTGCCGAACAGGTCGATCCGCTCGGCTTCCCGCCCGCCCTCCACGGCGCCGACGGTGGACAGCCGCGCCACCGCCTTCCCCGTCAGATCCACGATGAGGAAAGAGACCTTCGTAGCCTGGAAACGCCGCCGCAGGTCCTCCTCGACCACGTCGACGGCCTGCGCCGGGGACGCCGTCTCCGCTGCCGCCAGCAGCCGGGGAAGCTCACCGTGCCCACTGCTCACGACGCCGCTCGCCTCCTCCAGCCCCTCATACCAGCTTGGGAACCGCCAGGTGAGAATCAAGCTGTGATCAGTCACGGTGAGTGAAGGCGGTTACGTTATGAGTTCGCAGAAATGAGCAGGTCTGACAGGCCGCGGACCCCCGCCGGACCCTGTCCGGTTCGCCCTTGGACTTCGTTCTCACAACCTCTCGCAAACAACTTTCGCACAATGCCCCCTGCGATGGTTTCTGAGACATGTCAGAGCTCGCCGCTCCGGCCACCGCCGTCGAACAGTTCGACTGCCGCACTTGTTCCGTCCCCCGCCGGAAGCACCAGCCGCACCCACGGCGGCAAAGTCGCCCCGAAGCTGGCGGACCTGCCGCGCAGGAACTGCTGGAGCATCGCCGAGTGGGCCGGAGAGCCCGGTCCGGACGGCATCAGCACCTGCTCGGCCGGGCCAAGCGGGATGCCGACCGGGTAGGCGATGACGTGCGCGAAGGTGAGCTCGTCGGCGGCTTCGCGGTGACGCTGGTCGTCCTTGCGCTTGTACTCCAGGAGCGAGGACGCGGTGATCCGCCGGTGTGTGCCGACGGTTCGGTACTCGATTTCTCCGACCTCGAGCAGCCCGATCAGGAATGGCCGCGACACGTTGAGCATGTCCGCTGCCTGCTGTGTGGTGAGCTCGGCGTCGGACGGGACGATCGAGACGGCGCGGCCGGCCCCCAGGTGGGCCAGCATGCCGACGAACAGTTCCACGGCCTCGCGGGGTAGCGCGAGGGGCTCGCGCTTTCCGTCCTCGACCGTCACGGTGATCTCTGCGAGGTCTTGGTGTGCCGCCAGGTAGTTGTTGACCTGTGCGAGCGCGTGGGCTGCGGCCGCGGCCCTCTCCGGTGGCGGCTTCACGGGCCGGATGTCTGTCTTGGTCATGGTGCGCCCCTGTCGGTGCGGGAGGCGGGCGTCGAGCCTGCGGTACTCCGAACACCCGGCCCTCTTCGTCAACGGAACGGCACGCGACGGCGCCTGGGCGCTCTCTGTGGTTTTGACCTGCGCGGATACCACTTCGATGAGCGATCGCGAGGGCAGGGTTGCACCGCTGTTGACCGTGGATGTCCGCCCCACACCCGAGTGATCAAGAAAACGGTAAGAGTCATGCGCCATGCGCCCTCCGCTACAACTTTCCCTCTCGGCAGGGCGTCCAACTCGTGCCCGGTGCCGGCTCGCTGTACCGGGGTCTCTTCTGTCCAATCTGGGGGATGTCATGAGTTCTGTCTCCGTCGGGCGTGTGCTGCGTCGCGGGGTCTGTGCCGGAGCCGTGGGGGCGCTGGTCGTCGCCGGTCTCGGGAATGGGGCCGCCTTCGCCGCCGACGTGGCGCAGAGCGATCAGCTGTGGATCCAGGCGCCGTACGAGCAGACGGTCACCGTCGCCCCCGACGGCGGTGCGGCGCAGTACCGGTCGCTGGCGCTCGGCCTGTACCACGACAACCAGAACTTCACCGTGACCGACGGGCGGCTGACCGTTGACGCCTCCGGGCTCGCCGGGGTCGCCGAGGTGGCCTGGCCCGGCAACTGCACGCCGAACGACGCGGGCACCGTCGCCGTGTGCGACACCGGGGACGTGCCGACCCGCTACAGCGCGCAGGTGCAGCTGAAGGTGCGGGCCGCCGCCGGCGCCTCCGTGGGAGCGCAGGGTGCGATCGAGTACTCCGCCGAGGCCACCGGCGGACCCGACGGCACGCTCGTCGCCCCGCAGGGCTCCGCGGAGACCTTCGTCACCGTCGGCTCCGGCCCGGACCTCGGCGTCAGCGCCCCGCAGGACGTCACCGGCGTCGAGACCGGCACCAGCCTCACCGTGCCGTTCTCCGTCACCAACACCGGCAACGAGACCGCCCACGGCTTCAGCGTGAAGATGTGGGCCACGTACGGCCTCGACGTCGTCACCCGCTACCCGCAGTGCACTTACACCGGCCCGGACGACAGTGGCCAGTACACGCCCATGACGTATGTGACTTGCTCCTTCGACACCGACGTCGCGCCCGGCGCGACCGTGGAGCTGCCGGAGCCGCTGCGGCTCGCCGTCACCGACCACGCGCTGTACGAGCGGTTCGACTACGAGGTCCAGCCCGGCGGCGGCGCCACCGACCTCGACGGCTCGGACAACAACCGCACCTGGCGTATCGACGCCGACAACACCGCCGACTTCGCCGTGCGTGGCACCGAGGTGAGCGGCGCGGCCGGCGACACCGTCACCGCCGGCTTCCGGTTCGTCAACCGCGGCCCGGCCTGGGTCGGCAACGTCAGCTCCGGCGACCCGGTCGCCGTGATCGACTACTACCTTCCGGAGGGCACCACCGCCGTGTCGGTGCCCGACACCTGCCGCAACGCCTGGACGTCCGGCGACGACCCGGCCATCGGCCACTACGCCTGCACCCTGCCGATGTGGGCCAAGCCGGACCTGAAGGTCGGCTTCCCGTTCCAGCTGCGCATCGACCGGGTCGTCGCCGACGCGACGGGCCGCGTCGTCGCCCGGCCCGACTACGGCACATCCTTCGCCTTCGACCCGAACAGCAGGAACAACTCGGCCAAGGTGGTCGTCAACCCGACCGCCTGACAGCGGTGAGCGGTGCGCAGGGAGACAAGGTTCGTGAGGTTCGTTTCCTGGAGGCGGTTGGCCGGGTCGGCCCCGGCCTCGCCGGCGGCGCACTGACTTCGCGGTGATGGGACACCGCCGGGCGCGGGCCTGGATCGCACGCACTGTGACGGTCGCGGACCACCGTGGGCAGCGTGAATTCCTACTCCGCAACCACCAGTTGTCGGAAGGTCGTGTTCACCCACGCACTCGGTACGAAGATGACGTCTCACAAGGCGCAGCTGAAGGTACTGTCCGGAAGCACGACCGGCCGCGCCACCGTGCATCGGGACGCCGTCATGGTCACCCGCTGACCAACCACGTCGGCGATCCGTGTTCGCCTCGTCCCGACGACGGCGGGGTGGCCGGCGACCGGCCCGGTCGTGGAAGCGCGCGGTGGCGGGAAGGGCGCCGTTGCATGAGCCCGGAGACGGGTTCAGCGGCGGCCGAACCGGTCGGGGCCGAGGCAGCCCGGAGAGGCTCCCGCAACGCGGGCGTGCTGTCATGGGCTCGCACGAGGCACCGACCGTCCCTGCCGCTCGGCGACCTTCTCCTGCTGGGTGAGGATCTCCTGCTGCCGGGCGGCCTCGGCGAGCGGACCCGCCGCGGCCGCACGGGCCGCGGCCTCGTCCGTCTCCGCCTTGATCTCCGCCTGCTTCAACGCGAACGTCCGCTGGGCGACCGCGATCTCCTCCTCGGCCTTCAGCCGTGCCTGCTCGGCCGCGCGCCGGGCCACGGCCTCGGCGATGTCCGCCTCCTGCTTGGCGCGAGCGGCCTCGGGCCGGCCGAGGTCCTCCGGGTAGGAGCCCTCGGTGGTGATGTCCTGGTGCTGGAAGGCGTCCAGCACCAGGCCCTGCCCGGACAGGCTGGGCCTTGGCCTCTGCGCCGTACTGCTGGCCAGGAGCGCGCAGCCGGCCGTTCACCACAGCACGGACTGATCAGGGGGTGGCCCCGCAACGCTCCGCAGGCGCTGAGCCTTTGGGCAGGTTCCATGACGTTCGGCGTCTCCGCGAACGGTCCTACCTGGTGGGCATGGCGCGCACCCCAGGTTACTGACCTGGGGTTTTATCATGGAGCGGGTGACGAGAATCGAACTCGCGCTCTCAGTTGGGAAGCTGCGATCATTTGGGGCCGGTACGGGCGCTGACCTGGTCAGACGGCTGGTGGACGGTCTCATCGGGCCTGGCCGCATTCACCGTGATTCCCCGCTGTTCCCCGCTCGATCTGGTGCGCTTGTGGTGCGGCGCGCTCCGGTCTCGTCGACACCGATCCCTGACCCCTCCGGGCGAACGCCGGGAGGGCGTTCCGCCTCGTGATCTACGCGGGCGGGCCACACCGCCGGCAGGTCCTGCCCGAGCTTGCCCAGCGTGCACCCCGAGCGTCGGCCCCCGCCAGGTCGACCACCACAGCGAGGTTAACTCTTGCATTAACATTGTGGCCGTGGCTCAATGGGAAGTGGTTCTCGTCGGGGAGGTCGCGGCGTGGTTCGAGGCACTGGCCGAAGAGGACTGGGACAGCTCTGAACAGGTAGAAGACGCTATCGACATGTTGGCGGCAACGGGCCCGACGCTCGGCCGTCCGCTGGTGGATCGGATCAAGGGTGCTGAGAACCATCACTTGAAAGAGTTGAGGCCGGGATCATCCGGGAGCAGTGAGATCCGCATCCTCTTCGCCTTCGATCCGGTGCGCCGGGCAGTACTGCTGGTGGCCGGCGACAAAGCCGGAAACTGGCAGCGCTGGTACGACATCAACATTCCGCTTGCTGAAGAGCGGTACCAGGCACATCTGGCTGATCTTGAAACCAGGGAGTACGAATGAGCACCGTGAGCTGGGAGGAGACCAAGCGCAAGGCGCGTGAGCGGCGTGCGGCCTCGGGGCTGCCGGTGCGGTCGCCTCAGGAGAAGCAAGCGGCCATGGACCGGTTGACCGCCGAAGTGCGTGCTCACAAGCTCGCGGAGGTCAGGCGTGAACAGGCGTTGACTCAGCGCCAAGTGGCCGCGTCAATGGGGGTCTCGGCACCTCGGGTCTCCGCCATCGAGCACGGTGAGCTGGATCGCGCGGAGGTCGCGACTCTCCGGGCCTACGTGGAAGCGCTCGGCGGTCGACTGCGCGTAGTCGCAGACTTCGGGGACGCGGAGTACACCGTCGCCTGAGGCGCGTGCCAAATCTCGCGTCAGCCAGCAAGGCCCAGGTCGCTGACCTGGGCCTTCTTCATGGAGCGGGTGACGAGAATCGAACTCGCGCTCTCAGCTTGGGAAGCTGATGTTCTACCATTAAACTACACCCGCGTAAGACATCCGCTCAGTCGATGTCCGAACGCTCGCTCACTCTACCTCATCGCGACCCCCCGGCGCTGAAGCCGCGGGGGTCGATGTCGTCTCGGTGGTCGGATGGGGCTGCGTCGGAACGGAGTTGGGGCGTACGGTGGGGGCGGGAAGCGGGGGTTGTGCGCGGTCGGAGTGCCGCCTGGAGGGCCGTCCCTTTCATCCCGTAATGTGGCTTTCGTCGTCCGTCACGCCAGTGAGACGAAGGCTCTTGGGGAAGGGACTCAGAGGACTTGATGGAGCGCACCGTCGTCCGTTGTGCCGAAGGGCACGTGTTCAGCACCGCTTCGTTCCCGATGCAGCAGGCCGAGCGCCTCGGCCCCGGCCGGCTCGTCCGGTGTCCCCGCTGCGCCCGGCTCCGCAATGTGGTGCCGGTGCCCTCGGGGAAGCAGTAGCGGCTCAGCGGTAGGGGCGTGCGGAGCCGCCGCGATTGTGGGGGCTCCGCACGCCTTGCGTATTCTCGGGGCGTGCTTCTCTCAGACAAGGACATCCGGGCCGAGATCGACAAGGGCCGGGTCGTGATCGACCCGTACGATCCCGCCATGGTGCAGCCCTCGAGCATCGACGTGCGGCTCGACCGCTACTTCCGGGTGTTCGAGAACCACAAGTATCCCCACATCGACCCCTCCATCGAGCAGGTCGACCTCACCCGGCTGGTCGAGCCGGACGGCGACGAGCCGTTCATCCTCCACCCCGGGGAGTTCGTCCTCGCCAGCACCTACGAGGTCATCACCCTCCCCGACGACCTGGCGTCGAGGCTTGAGGGGAAGAGTTCCCTGGGGCGGCTGGGGCTGGTCACCCACTCAACCGCCGGTTTCATCGACCCCGGCTTCTCCGGGCACGTCACCCTGGAGCTGTCCAACCTCGCCACCCTCCCGATCAAGCTGTGGCCGGGCATGAAGATCGGGCAGCTGTGCATGTTCCGCCTCACCTCGCCGGCCGAGTACCCGTACGGCAGTGAGCGGTACGGTTCCCGCTACCAGGGGCAGCGTGGACCCACGCCCTCCCGTTCCTTCCTCAACTTCCACCGGACGCAGGTGTGAGCGGGACATGACCGGTATACGGGAGAACCTGACCTACGAGGCATTCGGGCACGCGGTCCGCGAACTGGCCCAGGCCATTGCCGACGACGGGTACGAGCCCGACATCGTGCTCAGCATCGCGCGCGGCGGCGTCTTCGTGGCCGGCGGTCTCGCCTACGCCCTGGACTGCAAGAACATCCACCTGGTCAACGTCGAGTTCTACACGGGTGTGGGGACGACGCTCGACATGCCCGTCATGCTGGCTCCCGTCCCCAACGCGATCGACTTCACCGACAAGAAGGTCCTGATCGCCGACGATGTGGCCGACACGGGCAAGACCCTCAAGCTGGTGCACGACTTCTGCGTCGACACCGTGGCCGAGGTCCGCTCCGCGGTGATCTATGAGAAGTCCCACTCCCTCGTGAAGTGCGAGTACGTGTGGAAGAGGACCGATGAGTGGATCAACTTCCCGTGGAGCGTCGAGCCGCCGGTCGTGAGGCGGTCCGGGCAGGTGCTGGACGCCTGAGGCTCCTGTGACGGGATACGAAGGCCCCGGCGCACGCGGCGCCGGGGCCTTTCGCGTCAGGCTGCTGCTAGAACGTCCCCAGCTTGATGATCGACAGGATCGCGATCAGCTGGATCGCCGACGCGCCCAGCGCCCTCGGCCACGGCAGGTCGTGGGACTTGGAGACCATGAGAGTCAGCAGCGCGCCCGCCGCGACCCAGGTCAGCCAGCCGAGGAGCTGGACGAAGGACGCGTTGCCGCCGAAGAACATCGCGACGACCAGGCGCGGTGCGTCCGTGATGGACATGATCAGCATGGAGAGGCCGACCGTGGGCTGCCAGGCGCCGTCGCCGCCGAGCTGACGTGCCAGCGTGTGGGTGACCACGCCCAGGACGAAGGAGCTGAGCACCATCGCCACGGCCGTGATCAGGACGATCGGTACCGCGTTCGAGAGTGTGGCGTTGATCGCGTCCTGGCGTGCGCCGTCGAAACCGAAGACCGCCAGCAGGCCGTACAGGAAGGTCACGATCAGGGCCGGCGCCCACATCGTGTAGTCCCTCATCTGCAAGAACGTCTGGGTGGGAGACAGCACGATGCCCCGCAGCAGGTCCTTCCAGTGCAGGCGGGGGCCGATCGGCGGTGCTGCCGCCTGGCCGGCACGGTACGTCTCACCTGCGCTGTACGGGTCCTCGCCGACGGAGAACGCCTGGGTGTGGCCCGGATTGTTGGCGGTGTAGGGATTCGAGGCCCCCGGGTGGCCCGGGCCGCCGTCGCCGAAGTATTCCGGCTCGCCCTGCCCCTGCGGCGCCCCCCACTGCTGGCGCCCGCCGTGAGGATGCGCCCCGCCGTACTGCTGCGACGGTGGTGCAGAGGAATGGCCGTACGACGGGCCCTGCGGCGCCTGGCGTCCGTACGGAGGTTGCTGCGGTCGCGCTTGAGCAGCGCGGTTGTCTCGGCCGCGTCCGATCCTGAATCCAGCCACGCCTTCGAACGTACCTGGTCCCGGAGGGTGACGTGCCCGGGCCGGTGAACGGGCCGGGCTTTGCTGCCGAGCTGTGACATCCCCTCGCGGCCAACCGGTCGGTGAGCCGGGGACAGCCTGCAAGCCGGGCTGTGGTGCGTTCGCTGCTCGGGGGAGTCGGCCGAGGCGTTCGACGGCGTTTGTGAGTTGGCCGTCCGGTCGGCGTCGTGTGCTCAGTAGGCTCCCTCGCCGCGCAGCACTGCGGGCAGGGTACGGACGAGGATGGACAGGTCCAGCTTGAGGGACCAGGTCTCGACGTACTGCAGGTCCAAGCGCAGCGCATCCTCCCAGGCCAGGTCGGACCGTCCGCTGATCTGCCACAGCCCAGTGAGCCCCGGTCGCACCTTCAGGCGGTTGCCTGCTTCCCCGGTGAACGCCGAGTCCTCGGTCGGCAGCGGCCGGGGACCGACCAGGGACATCTGCCCCTTCAGCACATTGAACAACTGCGGCAGCTCGTCAAGGGAGTAGCGGCGCAGCCAGCGTCCGACTGAGGTCACCCGCGGGTCGTCGCGGATCTTGAAGAGGTGCCCGCCGGACTCGTTGCGATCCGCCATGGCCTCCCGCATCGACTCGGCTCCGACCCGCATCGTGCGCAGCTTGAGGACCTGAAACTCCTTGCCTCGCCAGCCGGTTCGCCGCTGCCGGAAGAGCAGTGGTCCCGGGGTGTCGAGCTTCACGGCGACGGCGGCGGCCAGGAGCAGTGGCCCCAGCAGCAGAAGCAGTACGGCGGCCCCCAGCAGGTCGATGGTGCGCTTGACCGTTCGGCCTGTCCACGGCGAACGCCGCCACGGGGCCGACTGGTGGCGGGCCGTCTCTACAGCAGATGCCGACATTAAGTACCTCTTTTGGACAGAACAGGTGAAATGGAGTTACCTGAGGGCATGTCAACGCACAAGCCGCCTCAATCGGCGCATAACTGAGGAATAGATAGAAACATGACACGGGCCTGAGCTTCGGAAATGACACTTCGACTTGCCACCGTCCGGCCCCGGGCGGCGTGGCCGAGAGGACCTGCATGCGTGCGGTAGTGACGGGCGGGGCCGGTTTCATCGGTTCTCACCTGTGTGAACGGCTGCTTCACGAGGGCCACGACGTGGTCTGTGTGGACAACTTCGCGACATCCAGCGTCGACAACGTCGGACATCTGAGCAGTGAGCGGCACTTCCGGCTGGAGCACCGGGACGTCACCCAGGGCCTGGAGGTGCCCGGCCCGGTGGACGCGGTGTTTCACCTGGCATCACCCGCCTCGCCCGCGGACTACCTGAGGCTGCCTCTGGAGACCCTTCGTGCGGGTTCGGCCGGTACCTGGCATGCCTTGGACCTGGCAGCTGCGAAGGGCGCCCGCTTTCTGCTGACCTCCACCTCCGAGTCGTACGGCGACCCGCTGGTCCACCCTCAGCCGGAGAGCTACTGGGGCAATGTCAATCCCGTCGGCCCCCGCTCGGTGTACGACGAGGCAAAACGCTTCGGTGAGGCACTGACCATGGCCTACCGCAGACACCGCGGTGTCGATGCCAAGATCGCGCGCATCTTCAACACCTTCGGCCCGCGGATGCGCACGGATGACGGGCGTGCCATTCCCACCTTCATCGGCCAGGCACTGCGCGGAGAGCCGATCACGGTCACCGGTGACGGCAGCCAGACGAGGTCGCTGTGTTACGTGGAGGACATGGTCGACGGGTTGCTGCGCATGCTGGCGAGCGATCACGGCGGCCCGGTCAACCTGGGCAACCCCCATGAGGTCTCCATGCTTGAGCTGGCCGAGTGGATCAGGAAACTGAGCAGGAAGAGTACGGAGATCACACTGATTCCGCGCCCCCAGGACGACCCGGAACGACGACGCCCGGACATCACCATGGCCCGCGAACTGCTGGGCTGGGAGCCCATGACTCCGGTGGAACACGGCTTGCGCGAGACCATCACCGACTTCCGGCTCCGCCTGGCCTCCGGTGACTTCACCGAGGGCAGGAACTGGGCAGCACGGTCACCGCTGACCGCCGCCGTTCGCTCATGACGCTCCCTGCGAGCACGGAACAAATGTCGGCTCCACACATGGTCCCCGTGGTCCGCTGCATGGGCGTGCCCATTGCCGCACACACGCGCGAGAGCGCCGCCCGCCACGTAGTACAGCTCGCCCAGCGGATCAGGGCGGCCCGCTGCGCCGACCAAAGGGGTTCAGCCGGCGTGCACCGCGCCGCCGATGCGGTTCCCCGCAGTGACGTGCACCTGTGCAACGCCTACACGCTCGCGCTCGCTGCCAGGGACCCGGAACTGCATCGCATCCTCCGCTCGGCGTCCCTCAACCTCCCGGACGGACAGCCCGTCGTCTGGGCCAACCGACTCCTTCACCGCGGCACGGTCCTGCCGAGTACGCGTGTCTACGGGCCGGACCTCTTGCTGGACGTCTTCGACCTCGGCCGTCAGACCGGGCTTCGCCACTATCTGCTGGGTTCCACCCCGCAGGTGCTGGACGCACTCCACAGCGCGTTGCGGCGGCGCTTCCCGAACGCCCTGATCACAGGTGCCTGCTCCCCACCGTTTCGTCCCCTGACCACGCAAGAAGAGCGGAAGCAGCGGGAAAGCATCCGCTCGGCCGAGGCCGACATCGTCTGGGTCGGACTCGGGACCCCCAAGCAGGACCGGTGGGCCGCCGAACTGTGCGGCGCACTGCCTGTCGTGGCTGTTGCCGTGGGCGCGGCCTTCGACTTCATCGCCGGCACCAAGCCGCAGGCACCCCGCTGGATGCGGCGAAGCGGGCTGGAGTGGACATTCCGCCTCGGCTGCGAGCCGCGCCGCTTGTGGCGGCGCTATCTGTTCGGTAACGCCCTCTTCGTGGGCGGGGTGGTACGGCAGGCGACAGGCACGGCACGGAAGAACGGCGGGAGAACGTGATCGGCGGCCGATCGCCTGAATTCGGGGTCGACTCGTCCGGCAGGGCGGGAGAGACGTCCGGCGGCATTCCTAGAGTGCGGGCCATGACGTCCACCCAGGCGAAGCCCTCGATGAGCGAATTGCAAGAGCGCGAGCACGGAACCGGACACGACTACGCCCAGGGCTCGCCACACATTCGACACCACACGATTCGCAATCGGCTGATCAACGACCTGCATGCCCTGGTGCAGGAGGTGATCGACCGGAACGGACGATGCCGGGTGCTCGAACTGGGAGCCGGCCACGGTACCTTCACCGATCATCTCCTGGCAGCAGGCGCGCAGGTCACGGTGACGGAGATGAGTGAACCGAGTGTCCGTTTCCTCCGAAGCCGCTTCCGCCGCAATCCGGGCGTGGAGGTGCTGCACGACCAGGACGGAAGCGCGGCCCGCCAGGCGCGCCCCGTCGACGCGGTCGTGTGCGTCTCGGTCCTGCACCACATCCCGGAGTACCTGGGCACGGTCAAGCAGCTCGTCGAGGGCATCGTTCCGGGAGGGGCGTTCTTCAGCGCCCAGGATCCCCTGTGGTATCCCCGCCGGTCACGGATGTCGACGAGTCTCGACCGCAGTGCGTACTTCCTGTGGCGGCTCGGCCAGGGCCAGCTGGGCAGGGGGTTGTCCACCCGCCTGCGCCGGATGCGTGGCGTCTTCGACGAAACCAACGAGGCCGACATGGTCGAGTACCACGTGGTCCGCGACGGCGTTGACGAGGAGGCACTGAGGGATGTGCTCGCACCGGCCTTCGAGGAGGTCGAGGTACAGCGTTACTGGTCGACGCAGTCGGGACTGCTTCAGGCCGTCGGAGAACGGCTCTGTCCACCGACGACCTTCAGCCTCGTCGCCAGAAGGCGCCGATGACGCACCTCGGGGCCCACGCGCCGGGGGAGCCGGGAAGTACCGCGTGAACCCCTGACACAAGCGGGCGTCCGCCCACCCGTTGACAGCACCGGAGGCGCAGCACATGCCCGTTACGCACCTGACCCGGCGTATCAAGTTGAAGACTGCGGAGACCGTGGTGCCGTGGGTGACCCGTATTCGCCCGGGTCATGGCCTGGAGCGGCTCGGCAGCGTCTACGGAGGCTGGTGGGTTCCCACCGATCTGATCACCGGGGACTCCCTTGTCTACGCGGCCGGTGTGGGCGAGGACATCAGCTTCGATCTCGCTCTCATCCGGCGCTTCGGATGTGAGGTGTGGGCCATGGACCCCACCCCCCGGTCGATCGCGTTCGCCGAAGGAGTCACGGAACCGCGGTGGCATTTCCTTCCCAACGGGTTGTGGAGGGAGAACGCCGTGGTGCATTTCCATCCACCGGTGGATCCCGCACATGTGTCCCACTCCGCAACCGAGGTCCGAGGCCGTGGTCCGGGATTCGACGCCCAGTGCCACACTTTGGCCACCTTTATGAAGATGGCGGGTCACCAGAGGGTCGACCTGTTGAAGATGGACATTGAGGGGGCCGAGGAACCGGTGCTCGACCGGATCCTGGCCGAGGGCCCCCTACCGCGCGTTCTCTGTATCGAATTCGACACTCCGCAAGGTCCCTGGTCCCTGCGTCGACGGCTGCGCCGACTCGAGAACGCGGGCTATGTGATCCGCCATGCGGAGGCACGCAACTACACCCTGACGCATGGGTGACGACGCGCACCGCCGCTTCCGTCCGGCCGGACGAGCACACCGCATTCTCAGCCGCACCCCGTGTCCGGGCGGAAACGCGACGCGTTGCCGACGCCGCTGCGGCGGTGCGGAGATGCGTCGGCCGGGACCGTGGGCGCGTCGCCGTTCTCTCTGGGCAGCAGACAAAGGAGCAGTACGACCGTGACCTTGATCCACCGTGTGCGCAGCGCCGTGCAACGGCTCGGCATCGACATCGCCCGTTATCCGGCGAGCTGGTCGGGCCCGCAACTGGTCCAACTGCTGCAGAAGTTCCACATCGATGTGGTCATCGACGTGGGTGGGCACTGCGGTGGTTACGCGACGATGCTGCGCCGCAGCGGCTACCAGGGCCGCATCGTCTCCTTCGAGCCGCTCGACGGGCCGCGCGCCGAACTCCGGCGCCGGGCCTCGTCCGACCCGTCCTGGACCGTGCTGCCGTACGCGCTGGGCGACCGCACCGGCACCACCGTGATGAACGTCGCGGGCAACTCGGGCGCGAGCAGTTCGGTCCTGCCCATGTTGGACCGGCACGAGCAGGCGGCACCGCACGCCGGGTACACCGGTCAGCAGACCGCCGAGATCCGTCGGCTCGATGAGCTGTGGGAGCAGATCGTCACTCCCGGTGAGCGTGTCTTCCTGAAGATGGACGTCCAGGGGTACGAGGGGCACGTGCTGCGCGGCGCCGGGACGCGCACGGCGGAGTGCGCGGGCATCCAGACCGAGACGTCCTTCGTCCCGTTGTACGAGGGCGGGCTGCTCTTCAACGAGGCGCTGAGCCTCGCCCAGGCGCAGTTCGGTCTCACCCTGATGTCTGTCATCCCAGGCTTCACCGACCCGAAGTCCGGCCAGATGCTCCAGTGCGATGTGGTGCTCTTCCGCGAGCGAGAGGCCGTGCCCGCATGAGGCCGCTGCGGATCGCGCTCGTCCACAGCTTCTACAGCGCACCCGGCGGCGAGAACGAGGCCCCCCTCGACCATGCGGCGGCACTGCGCAGGGCGGGGCACGAGGTGCGGATGGTCGATGTGCACACGGACGAGCTGCGGCGCAGCCCCTTGTACTCGATGCGCTGCGCGGTCACCGTGGCCAGTGGGCGCGGCCGTTCGCCGGTGCCGGAACTGCACGCCTTCGCCCCGGACGTCGTGCACGTCCACAACCTCTTCCCCAACTTCGGCCGGGCCTGGGCGGCCGACTGGCCCGGCCCGCTGGTGACGACCCTGCACAACTTCCGCCCGCTGTGCGCGGCGGCGACGCTCTACCGTGACGGTGCGGTCTGCACCCGCTGCCCGGACGGTGACCGCTGGGCCGGGCTGCGCTCGGGCTGCTACCGCGGCTCCCGGGTCGCCACACTGCCGCTGGCCTGGGCGGGGCGTCATGGCCCCGGTGCCGACCCGCTGCTGCGTCGCGCGGACCGGGTCGTGGTCCTCTCCGAGCTCAGCCGCACCACCTATGCCGCTGCCGGGGTTGACGAGCGGCGCATGGCGCTCATCCCCAACTTCGTGCCCCCTGTGGACGGCGGCCCGCCCGCCGAACCGGGAGAACGATGGGTGTACGTGGGCAAGCTCACCGTGGAGAAGGGCATCCGCGAACTGCTCAGACACTGGCCGGCCGACGAACCGCTGGACGTCATCGGAAGCGGCCCGCTGGAGGACGCCTGCCGCGCCGTCGCACCTCGCTCGGTGGTCTTCCACGGGGTGCTCGGCCGCGCCGAGTTGCGCAAGAGGCTGCCGGGCTACCGCGGTCTTGTCTTCCCCAGCCGCTGGTACGAGGGCATGCCACTGGTCTACATCGAGGCGCTCGCCGCCGGCCTGCCGGTGCTCGCGTTCGAGGGGTCCGCCGCGCATGTCGCCGTGCGGGCCGAGGGCACCGGAGCCGTCACCTGCTGGGACGATCCGCTGCCCCGGGTGCTGCGTGAGGCGGGCAGCCGCTTCCCGGCCCTGCGTGCCCACTGCCGGCGGGTGTACGAGGAGGCGTACAGCGAGGAAGTCTGGACCAGCCGTATGGTCCGGCTCTACGCAGAACTCTGCGGTACGTCGACGGAAATGGAGCCGGCGTGAGCGGTGCGCGCATCGGGATCGTCCAGCCCTATCTGGCCCCCTACCGGCTTCCCTTCTTTGCCCGGCTCGCTGACGAACTGGCGGCCCGAAACATCGAGTTGACCGTAGCCCATGGCAGGCCGATCGGCATGGCGGCGGCGCGCGGTGACAGTGTGGCGCTGCCCGGGGCCATCGAGTTGCCCCAGCGGAACTGGCGGCTCGGCAGCCGTCGGATCATCTGGCGCCCGCTCCGCGCACTGGCGCGCTCCTGCGATGCGCTGGTGCTGACCCAGGCTTTGCACCAGCTCGACGCCTATCCGCTGCTCGCCCGAAGCCGCCGCAGCACGCCCATCGCGCTGTGGGGGCACGGGCGGACCTACGCCGGGCGGCACGGTGCGGCCGAGCAGTGGGCGAAGGCCGCGCTGACGCGCAGGGCTGACTGGTTCTTCGCCTACACCGACGCCGGGCGTGAGTACGCGGTGCGGGCCGGGGTGCCGCCGCAGCGGGTGACGGTGGTGCGCAACGCCGTGGACAGCCGGGCGCTGGCCGCGGTCCGGGACGCGGTCACGGAGTCCGAAGTGGCGGGTGTATGCCAGCGGTACGGGCTGACTCGTGGTGCGACCGGGCTCTACATCGGCGGACTCGACCGGAACAAGCGGATTCCGTTCCTGCTGGACGCGGCCGAGGAGATCGCCCGCCGTGTCCCCGGATTCCGGCTGCTGGTCGCGGGTGACGGCGCACAGCGCGGTCTGGTGGCGGCCGCGGGTGGCCCGGTCGTCCCTGTCGGGCCCGTGCAGGGCAGGGACAAAGCGCTGCTCGGCGCCGCCGCCGACGTGATGCTCGTGCCGGGGACCGTCGGATTGTGCGCGGTGGACTCCTTCGCTCTCAGGACCCCGCTGGTGACGTGTGTCTGGCCCTACCACAGCCCGGAGTTCGAGTATCTGGAGGACGGGCGCAACGCTCTCGTGGTCGACGGCGACGTGGACACCTACGCGGTGGCTGTCGCCGAACTGCTCACCGGGCCCGCACGTCTCGCCGAGCTGCGGGTCGCCTGCCGGGCGGACGCCGAGCGCTACACGGTCGAGGAAATGGCCGGTCGGTTCGCCGGCGGAGTGGAGCGCATGATCCGTACCGGCAGGTGAACGCCGCCGGCGCCGCGGGACCGCTGGGGCCGACCGCCCGTAGTTCCGATCATCCGGGTATGCCGCGGTCAGGACGATGCATCGGCGTCCATTGCGGCGAAGTGTGCCCAGGGGTCGGCAGGCGGGGCAGGCAGCGGCAGATGCTTGGCGAGCATGTACTGCAGGGCCTCGGTGTCGGTGAGACGTGCGCGGGTCCACCGCGTCATCTGCCGTGCCTGGGCGAGCAGGTCGGCAGGGTCCGAGTCCAGCAGGTCGCGGATCCGCCCGGCGGCGTCGCGCGGGGTGTCCATCAGGTGCAGACCGAGGTCGGGGCCCGGCAGCCAGGTGAGCCCCGGCTGACGGGAAGTGACGTGCACCCGGCCCGCACACATGGCGATCGGCAGCCGGTTGGAGAAGCAGCCCGTGAGGTGTCGGTAGCGGTTCCACCCCACGGTGATCAGCGACCGTTTCATGGCGGTGAGCTGCTCGTCGAACGGCACGGGTCCACGCGCGAAGGACCCGCGCCACCCCTTGCCGTAGACCGCCAGCCGGACTGCCGGAATCCTGCGCAGTTCCTCGACCAGCTCGGTCCGTTCGCGATCGTCGGGAAGCAACTCGATCCCGAGGTAGGTTCGCCGCCTGCCGATGACGGCCACCCCGTCGGCGGGGGGCTCGGAATCGGGCGAGTCGGACAGCAGGGGGAGCGGGACGACATTCGGCACGTACCGCACCGGCCTACGACAGGCGCGCCGCAGCATTGTGGCCTGCCGCCCCGCCGCGACGGTGAAGACCACCTCCGCGCACCGCATCCACGCGAGGTTCCGCTCCCGCAGCGGCTTGGTGAGTCCGCCCCACGCATCCCCCTCCCACACCACCACCGGCGGATCCCCGACGACACGCAGCCATCTGCGGACCTGCCGCTGGGTCCATCGGCAGGGCTGGGGTGACTGGACGAAGACCAGGTCCGGCCGGGAGACGGGCAACCGATCTCCGGCACCGGGGACGACGCACATGTAGCGGACCAGACCCGCATCGGCGAGTTCGGTGAAGGCACGGGCGAAACCGGTGTGCGGTCCGAACGGCCGCGGCTCGTTGTTGATCTGCAGCACGAGGGGTGGGGTGGTCGTCATCGGGGACTGCCTTCCGTGGTGACCGGTCGACGGACAGCGGGGCGTCACCCCGCGCTCTCCCCGCGACGGTGGGAAGATCCCTGCCCATGCTGTGGGGCATCGGGCGCGGGCGCGTTCGGCTCCGTGGTGAGAACGTCCGGTGGGCGCGCGTGCGGTGGGTCGGTCTCCGCGCGCATCTGCGCTTCGGAGCGGGGCGGATGCCGTACGTGGCGACAGGCCCGTCGGCAGCCGACGCGGGCGGCCCGATGAGACGCCCCGCGGAGTTCTCTCCGCGACGAGGACCCCGCGGAGAGAACTCCGCGGGGCGGTCACACACGCAGTCGGACGTCCTCCGACGCCGGGCTCGGGAATCGGAGAATCCCGGGGTCCACCGTGGTGCCGGTCTTCGCGGACTCCAGCAACGCCTCGACGAGCACAACGGTCTTCAGCCCTTCTCGGAGCCCGACGATGTCCGTGCCGTGGCCCAGCAGCGCGTCACGAAACGCCTGGTGCTCGACCGCGAGGGGCTCTTCCTTGATCGCGGCATAGCGGATCACGTTTCCTTCCGACACCCCCCGGAAGGTGTTCAGTGCTTCCCACTTGTTGTGCCCGGAGCCGTTGGCGTAGTAGGTGAGGTCGGCGGTCAAGGTGTCGGCCACGAAGCACCCCCGGTCGCCGGTCACCACGGTCACTCGTTCCTTCATGGGCGACAACCAGTTCACCAGGTGGTTGGCGATCGTTCCCTCCGACAGTTGACCGACGACGGCCACCAGATCCTCGTGGGGCCGGCCGCTCTTGTGGCTGCAGCGGGCGGAGATGGACACGTACTCCTCGCCGGTCATCCAAGCGGTCAGGTCCAGATCGTGAATGGCCAGGTCCATCGCCACTCCGACATCGGAGATGCGGCTGGGGAAGGGCCCCTGCCGACGGGTGACCACCTGGTAGAGCGAGCCCAGTTCCTGATCCTGCAGTCGTTTGCGCAGGTTGCGCACGGCCGTGTTGTACCGCTCGATGTGCGCAACGGCCCCGACCAGTCCCCGTTGCTCAAAAGCATGTACCAGTTTGCTCGCTGCTTGAGAGCTGTGAGCGATCGGCTTCTCGATGAGGGCGTTGATCCCGGCGTCCGCCAGTTCCAACCCGATGTGTGCGTGGGTCGTGGTCGGAGACGCGACCACCGCGTAGTCGATGCCGAGATCGACGAGTTCGGCGACGGAGCCCGCCACGGGCACCCCCACCGCGGCACCGTGCGGGTCGCCGCACGGATCGACGACGCCCACCAGGTCGACACCCTGGAGCCTGCTCATTACCCGTGCGTGCTGCCGGCCCATCGCGCCGAGCCCGATCAGGCCGGCCCTGAGGGGGCGACCGCCGGCACCCATGCTCGTCATGCTGCCTCCCGGACCGTAGCCATGGCATCGCGCACTCCACTGATGATCCGTTCCAGATCACGCTCGGTCAGCGAAGGGTGAACAGGAAGCGACAGCACTTCGGCCGCTGCCTGATCCGTGTGCGCCAGGTCGGCCTCCCGCCGGAAGGAGGCCAGCCTGTGGATCGGTGTCGGGTAGTACACCCCCGTACCGATTCCTCTTCGCGTCAACTCCGCCCGCAACGCGTCGCGTTTGCCGTGTGCGACGCGCACCGTGTATTGGTGGTAGACGTGGTGTGCCCCATCTGCCTCACAGGGCAGTCGGATTCCCTCGACGCCGTCCAGACCCGCGTCAAGGGCCTTGGCACTGGCCCGACGCCGATCGTTCCGTTCACTCAGCCGTGAGAGCTGCTCACGGCCGACGGCCGCGGCGACGTCCGTCATGCGTACGTTGTGGCCCACGATTTCATTGCAGTACTGCTGTTCCATGCCCTGGTTGCGCAGCAGCCGGAGGGTTCGCGCGGTATCCGCGTCGGGAGTCGTCACCATGCCCCCCTCGAGGGAGTGCATGTTCTTCGTCGGATAGAAGCTGAATGCCGCGGCGTCGCCGAACGCTCCCACGGGTGTTCCATGGAGGGCGGCACCATGTGCCTGGGCCGCGTCCTCGACGACGGCCAGCCCGTGCCGCCGGGCAAGTGGCACGATGCTGTCCATGGCCGCGGGGTGACCGTACAGGTGCACCGGCATGATCGCTGCCGTTCGCTCGCCGACAGCCTGAGCCGCGGCCTGCGGGTCGAGGCAGAACGTCCTGGGGTCGATGTCCACGAAGACGGGGTCCGCTCCGGCGAGCCTCACCGCGTTCCCGGTGGCCGCGAAGGAGAACGAGGGCACGATCACCTCATCCCCTCGCCCGATGCCGAGGGCCGACAGCGCCAGGTGAAGTGCGGAGGTTCCCGAGTTCACCGCGACGCAGGGCCGACGGTGGACGAGGGCCGAGAACTCATGCTCGAAGGCGGCCACCTCGGCGCCCTGGACCACCTGACCACTGCGCAGCACCCGAACCACGGCGGCGATCTCCGCCTCGCCGATGACCGGTCTGGCGACGGGTACGAGGTCTTCCGTCATGGCGAGACTTCTTTCAGCAGGCCACAGCTCTCCATGAAGGTGAGGTCCCTGGTCCGGACACCCGCCCCGGCACGGGCGCCACGCCCGAGGGTGCACTCGGCGCCGACCCGGGCACCTTCCCGCACCTGAGCCAGGTGCCACACGACGGTGCCGGGACCGGGTACGGCCGTCTTGTCGACATCGGCACCGCTCATCACTTGGTTGTACATCGACTGCCTCGTTCTTCCGGGGTTCGCAAGCGCCCCGACACGTCCGGCCCGGTGGGCCGGGGCTCGGTGGCCGCTGCACAACGGGACACATGGCCCTGGGTACGCCCCGCCTCCCCGCTGCGCTGTGCAAGGGCCCGCGCCGCCGTCATCACATAGGGCGAGAACATCTGGATCGGGGCCCACGGCCAGGAGTGACGCAGGCAGTAGACCCACCATGAGCGGGGCGGCAGTTCGCGCGGTGAGGTGATGCGGCGCAACGCCTCGCGGACCCCGATGCCCGGCTCACGGGAGCCGGAGTGCGGTGGATTGTGGTCGCAACTGCCCACGTGGCGGGGAGTGACATAAGCGGCGACGCCGGCACGACGGGCTCGGAGTCCGTGGTCGTAGTCACCCATACCGTGCCGGAACGCCTTGTCCATGTCGCCGACCCGCTCGTGCGCGGCCCGGGACACGAGCACCACGTTTCCGTTGTACGTGTCGCACGGCTCGGGCCGCCCGGTGGGCTCGACCAGCGCCAGTGCGCGGCCGCGGCGTCCGGAGTATGTCGTGGTGGAGCGCTCCGTCATGCCTCGTACGGCGCCGACGACGATCTTGCCGAAGCCGACTGTATGCGCGGTGGCGAGCAGTACGGACAAGGCATCTTCGTCCAGCACCACATCGTCATTCAGCCAGAGCTGGTAGTTCCAGGCCGGCCCGTCGGCCCGGCAACTGCGGCGGCTTGCGATCCGCATACCGTGGCTCCAGTAGACAGCGGCGCTGACCGTGACGACCTCCACTGCCGGGAATGCCGCGCGGACCGCCTCCGGCGTGCCGTCGGTACTGCCCGCGTCGACCAGATGGGTGCGGACCACGGTGTCGTCGGGCAAACCGCGCTGCTCGGCGAGCGCGGCGAGGGCGGACAAGGTCGTCTCGCGGCGATTGTGACTTGTCATCAACACGGCGACGCGGGCTGGCGGCACGGGGAAACTCCTCGACTTGAGCCACCTCATCATTGCCGGACGGAGTGTGCCCACGTGATCAACCTCGCCGAGTGCTGAGCCGAAAGGCCTAACCCCGATCCGTCGGCGAAATGCGGTCTCTTGTCGGCGAGCACTCATCGCGAACCAGACACATCGTCACAATACGCTCGGTGCAACGGGTGATTCCCTACGCTGTCGCATGCCTGCGTCTCATCCGAAGCGGTTTTGGGGTGCGGTTCCCAACGTCGATCCAGCAGCATGGAGTGCGCGTGACCGTCAAGAAGGCGCTCATCACCGGCATCGCAGGTCAGGACGGCTCATATCTGGCCGAGTTGCTGCTGGGGAAGGGCTACGAGGTCCACGGCATCACCCGCCGGACTCCGAGCATCCGGACGGGGGCCACCGACGACCATGACCCGCAGCGGCGGTTGTTCCTGCACTATGGCGACTTGACCGACGGCACCCGG